>DATGHI010000025.1:0-3085 GCA_035308065.1 Gammaproteobacteria bacterium
TTCACGCTCCTCGACAGCAACGGCAAGAAAACACGCTTCATGACCCATGCCGCTGTCGAGCTCGGGCTCAAGAATGTGGAGGTGGTACAGGCGCGGGCCGAGGGCTACCGCTCGCCGGCGCCGTTTGCTACCGTCCTGAGCCGCGCCTTCGCCTCCCTCGCGGATTTCCTGAAGCTCGCGGGTGCGGGTTGCGCCCCCGGCGGGCGGCTCCTGGCCATGAAGGGCGCCTACCCCACCGAGGAACTCCGGGAGTTGCCCCAGGGCTATCGGCTCGTTGGCGTGCATCCGCTCAAGGTCCCGGGTCTCGACGCCGAGCGCTGCGTGGTGGAGATCGAGAAACAGGCCCAGTGAGCCGCAAACGTATATAGTCCCCCCTTTCCGGCATCACCCACTCTCTATATGAGCAAGATCCTCGCTGTAACCAACCAAAAAGGCGGCGTCGGCAAGACCACGACTGCCATCAACCTCGCCGCTTCCCTCGCCGCCACTAAGCGCCGGGTGCTGCTGGTGGACATGGACCCCCAGGGCAATGCCACCATGGGTAGCGGGGTCAACAAGCACGAGATTGAGAACGGCACCTACGAGGTGCTCATGGGCGAGGTGCCGGCCGCCCGGGCCGTCGTCAAGGTGGGGGACGCGGGCTACGACCTCCTACCTGGCAACGCTGACCTGACAGCCGCCGAGGTGAACCTGCTTACCAGCGACAAGCGCGAGACCCGGCTGCGCGACGCGCTCTTGCCCGTGCGCGCCGACTACGACTACATCCTCATCGACTGCCCGCCGTCGCTCAACATGCTGACGCTCAACGCCCTGACCGCAGCGGACGGCGTGCTCATCCCCATGCAGTGTGAGTATTACGCACTCGAAGGATTGTCGGCCCTGGTGGCGACAGTGGACCGGCTCAAGAAGACCGTGAACCCCCGGCTCGAGATCGAAGGCCTGTTACGCACTATGTTCGATCCGCGCAACAACCTGGCCAACGAAGTCTCAGCCCAGTTAATCATGCACTTCGGCGACAAGGTGTACCGCACCCTGATCCCTCGCAACGTGCGCCTCGCCGAGGCGCCGAGCTTCGGCCTGCCGGCCCTGAAGCACGACTCCACGTCCCGCGGCGCGCTCGCCTACCTGGCTCTGGCCGGCGAGATGCTGCGCCGCGGCGAGAAGCAGGCCACGACCACCTGACGCGCGCGGTCAAGCGCGTTGCCACAGGGTTGCTGTTAAAATGCCCATCCTTTTCCGGAGACTTTCCAGTCGTGCCAGCGAAACGTAAAGGACTCGGCCGCGGACTCGACGCCCTACTGGGCGGCGCGGCCCTCGCTCCCGTGGCGGACGGGGAGTCCGGCGGCGAGCTGCGCCAGATCCCGGTGGACCGCATACAGCGCGGCAAGTACCAGCCGCGGCGCGACATGCATGAGGAGGCCCTCAAGGACCTGGCCGATTCGATCCGCCAGCAGGGCGTGGTGCAGCCCATCGTGGTGCGGCCCGTGGGCGGCGACCGTTTCGAGATTATCGCCGGCGAGCGTCGCTGGCGTGCCGCGCAGATGGCCGGTCTCGATAAGTTGCCGGCGGTGGTGCGCGACGTGCCGGACAAGACCGCCATCGCCATGGCGCTCATCGAGAACATCCAGCGCGCGGACCTGAACCCGCTGGAAGAGGCCGAGGCCATGCAGCGCCTCATCAGCGAGTTCCAGATGACCCACCAGGAGGCCTCGGAAGCGGTGGGCCGTTCCCGTGCCGCAGTCACGAACCTGCTGCGCCTCCTGGAGCTCGGCCGCGAAGTGCAGGAACTGGTGCGCCAGGGGGCGCTGGAGATGGGCCACGCCCGGGCGCTCCTGGCCCTGAAGGGCGCGGCCCAGACCGACGCCGCCCGCCGGGTGGTGGACCGGGGCCTCACGGTGCGCGACACCGAGAAGCTGGTGCGCAACCGTCTCAAGGAGGCGGGCGAGACCCATGCCGCCCGGGGCCGCAGGCCCGATCCCAACGTCAGCCGCCTGGAACGCCAGCTCACGGAGAAGCTGGGGGCCAAGGTATTGGTGGAGCAGGGGGGCAAGGGCAAGGGACGGCTGGTCATCCATTATTCGAGCCTGGACGAGCTGGACGGCATCCTGGCCCATATCCGCTGATTCCAAGGGATTTTTCACCCGCATTTACGCCGGTTTTGATTGAAGGGCCCCGCCGTGCCCTTTACAATAACGGGCTCTCTTGGACCTTGGGGTTTTCTACAGCCACCCGCTGCCGTTTCCGGTGACGACGTGGCTTTTTTGTTGCCCCTGCCGCGGGGACGCTCTGATGGCTGGTTATCTGGAAGACGCGCGCCGCGGGGCGTTCAGGGTCGTGGGCGTGCAACTCCTGGCGGCGTTCCTGGCCGGAGCCGCGGCCTTCCTGACCGGCGGCAGGGCCGCCGGGACCTCGGCCCTGTTGGGCGGCCTGGTCGCCACGGCGGGGAACCTCGTCATGGCCTGGCGGGTGTTCGGCGGACGGCCTGAGCGTGACCCCGGGAACTTCCTCGCGCGCATGGTGCTCGGGGAGATGCTCAAGTTTGCGTTGACGGTGGCCCTGTTCATCGTCGCGTTCAAGGTGTTCAAGGCGGCGTTCCTGCCGCTGATTTTCGGATTCGTGGTCGCCTTGGCGGCCTATTGGGTCGGTTACTTGGTCAGCAGCAACGGGCAATCGAGATGAGCGAGACGAGCAGCATCACACCCACCCAGTACATCCACCACCATCTCAGCTATTGGACGGTGGGGCAGGGGTTCTGGTCGTTGAATCTCGACACACTGATCTTTTCAGTGGGTCTCGGAGCGCTGTTATTCGCCGGCCTCTATCTGATCGCACACCGCGCCACCTCCGGGGTGCCGGGCAAGTGGCAGAGTTTCGTAGAGTTCATCCTGAGTTGGATCAACGACAACGTGAAGCAGGTGTTCCACTTCGAGAACCCGCTGATCGCGCCGCTCGCCATCACCCTCTTCATCTGGATCTGGGCCATGAATTTCATGGACATGCTGCCGGTGGACGCGCTGCCTTGGATCGCGCAGCACATCGGCATGGCCATGGGCAAGGATCCGGAGCAGGTCTACCTCAAGGTGGT
>DATGHI010000026.1:0-2566 GCA_035308065.1 Gammaproteobacteria bacterium
ACCCGCAAGCACGAAGAGGTGAAGCTGCTCACGGACCAGGTGGCGGGCAGCTTAGGCTTAGCGCTCTTCATCGTGACCGCCATCGGCGTGATCGGCGCGCCGGTGGTGATGTGGATATTCGCCGCGGGTTTCACCAATCACCCCGATACTTACGACCTTTCGGTGCGCATGCTGCGCATCACTTTCCCGTACCTGATGTTCATCTCGCTCACGGCCATGGCCGGGGGCATCCTCAATACCTATGGGCGTTTCTGGGTGCCGGCCTTCACGCCGGTATTGCTCAACATCTGCATGATCCTGGCGATCATCTGGTTGTCGTCGCATCTCGCGGAACCCGGCATGGCGCTGGCCTGGGGTGTGTTCATCGGCGGCATCGTGCAACTGGCATTCCAGGTGCCGTTCTTGATGCAGCTGAAACTCCTGCCCCGGCCGCGGCTGGGGGACACCCACGAGGCGGTGAGCCGCATCCTGCGATTGATGCTGCCGGCGGTGTTCGGCTCCTCGGTGCAGCAGGTGAACCTGGTGGTGGACTCCATCATCGCCTCGTTCCTGGCCACGGGCAGCATCAGCTGGCTCTACTATTCGGACCGCATGCTGGAGTTCCCCCTGGGGGTGTTCTCCATCGCCCTCGGCACGGTGATCTTGCCGAACCTGGCGCAACACTACGCGCTGCGGAACACGACGGGCTTCTCGGCGACCCTGGATTGGGCCTTGCGGCTTACGGTGGTGGTGGCGGTTCCGGCGGCAGTTGGGCTCCTGGTGTTCTCGGGACCGCTCATCGCCACGCTTTTCAACTATGGACAATTCAGTCAGTACGACACGCGGATGGCCACTTGGTCTCTGACCACCTATTCGCTCGGGCTCATCAGTTTCACGCTGGTGAGGGTGCTGGTGCCGGGTTTCTACTCCCGCCAGGACAGCCGCACCCCGGTGCGCACCGGCGTCATCTCAGTATTCGCGAACTTTGCGCTCAACATGCTGATCACGGTGCCCTGGGCCCGGGCCGGCTACATCGCGCCTCACGCGGGGCTTGCGCTCTCCACCTCGCTGGCCTCGTTCATCAATGCCTGGCTGTTGTACCGCAACCTGCGCAAGACGGGCGTATATTCGCCCACCGCCGGCTGGAGCAAACTGTTGTTGCGGATATTCATCGCCAATCTGGCGATGGGGGCGATGCTGCTGTTCATGGCTGGAGACCTGGATGCTTGGATGGCCCGCGGCGCCCTACATCGCGGCCTGTGGTTGGCGTTCTGGATGCTCGCGGCCATGGCAGTGTATTTCGCGGCCCTTTTCCTGGCGGGCTTCCGCATCGGTGATCTGCGCGTGAAGGGCACGCAGCTGCCGAACGGCGCGACTCCGGTGTGACGCCGTGGAACTGATGAGGGGATTCGGCAGGCTCAACCCCGGGCAGCGGGGCACGGTGGCCAGCATCGGCAACTTCGACGGGGTGCACCGCGGGCACCAGGCGGTGCTCGAGGACCTGCGGGACAGGTCACGCACGATGCGGCTGCCGTCCACGGTGATGCTGTTCGAGCCCATGCCCCAGGAATATTTTGCGGGGGTCCGGCCGCCGGCCCGGCTCACGCGCTTCTCGGAGAAGTGGCCGCTCCTCGCCGAGGCCGGTGTCGACCGGGTGCTGTGCCTGCGTTTCGGGCCCCGGCTCGCGGAGATGGCGCCGGAAGAGTTCATCGACCAGGTGCTGGTGCAGGGCCTGGGCGTGCGGCACCTGGCGGTGGGGGACGACTTCCGATTCGGCCGCGAGCGACGCGGTGACTTCGCGTTGCTGCAGAAGACCGGGCGGGAGAGCGATTTCGAGGTGAGCCACGCGCCCACCCTGACGCTCGCGGGAGAGCGGGTCAGCAGCACGCGCATCCGGGAGCTGCTGGCGGAAGGCGAGCTGCAGGCGGCGGCAGAGTTGCTGGGGCGGCCCTACGCCCTGAGCGGCCGGGTGATGTACGGCGAACGGCTCGGCCGGAAGCTCGGCTTCCCCACGGTGAACCTGGCGCTGCGGCGGCGGGTGTCGCCGGTGAGCGGCATCTTCGCGGCGCGGGTGCACGGCGCCGGATCCCAGCCCCGAGATGCGGCCGCTTATATTGGAAGGCGACCGGCCGCGGGCGGGGTTGAGCTGATGCTGGAAGCGCACCTGCCGGGTTTCACAGGCGAACTCTACGGACGGCGGCTCAAGGTGGAGCTGCTGCAGCGCCTGCGGGAGGACCGCCACTTTGATAGTCTGGACGCCCTGGCCGAACAGATGCGGAAAGATTCGACGGCCGCGCTTGCGTGGCTGGCCCAATACGAGAAAAGCACGAAGTGATGGACAAGAAACCCGACGCCGCCACCGACTATAAAAGCACCCTGAACCTGCCACGCACGGACTTCCCCATGAAGGCCAACCTGCCGGGGCGGGAGCCGGAGTGGCTAAAACGCTGGGCCGACGAGGGCCTGTACGCGCGCATCCGCAAGGAGCGGGCCGGCAAGCCACGCTTCATCCTCCAGGACGGGCCGCCCTACGCCAACGGCGACATCCACATCGGCCACGCGGTGAACAAGGTGCTGAAGGACGTGG
>DATGHI010000027.1:0-7128 GCA_035308065.1 Gammaproteobacteria bacterium
CGGCCTGCATGGCGGACCTGTCGATAGCGCGTGAACCGCTGCCCTTGTCCACGTGGATGTTGCTCACCACGCCGCTCACGTAGTCGAACGACACGGTCACCGTGCCGGTCTCACCGGCCAGGATCGCTTCCTTCGGATACACCTTGGCCGCGTCGATGGCCGCCCTCATGCTGGCGGTGAACTCCGCCATGATGGTGTCGGCGCTCGGCGGCCGCGACACCGGGATCGGCGGCGGCTGCGGCGGCTGCACGGGCACCGCGTTCGGCGTCGGGATCGGGGTCGGGATCGGCGGCACCTCCGACAACGGCTGCGGCACCGGCGGCTGCGGCGTCGGGACATTGTGCGGCGGCGGCGGCGGGGGCGGCGGCGGGTTGGGCGGGATCTCCACCGTCGCGTTCTGGATCGGCGGCGGCGGCGGCGATGGATGCAGCTGCTGGTAGATCAGGATGCCCGCGACGCCGAGCGCGATGAGGATCTCGAGGATCGCCGCTGCGCCCAGCGAACGGATGGTCCGCAGCGAAAAGATACTTTCCGTGAAGACGGCTTGATGCTGCTTTGCCACGTTGGGACCTTCTTAGTCTGTATTCTTCGCAGCGATACCGATCTCGGTCACGCCGGCGGAGCGGATCGCATCCATCACGATCACCAGGTACTGCAGCGTCGTCTCCTTGGCGCCGGCGATGGTCACGTTGGCGTGCGCCGGATCCTGGCCCAGGAGGTAGGACGTGAGCTGGTCGGAGGTCATCTTCTGGTCATCGACCACGATCTCGCCGTCCGCCAGCAGACTGATGATGATCTTGGGACGTTCGATGTTCACCGCCGTCGAGCTGCGCGGCAGCTTGGAGGCGATGCCCGTCGCCGGGATCATGCGCAAGGTGATCATGACGAAGAACACAAGCAGGAAGAACATGATGTCGATCATCGGGATGATCTCGATCCGGCCCTTCTTCTCTACGAAAAACTTTGACACTTTTGCCTGCCTCGGCCGCCCTGATGCGCGGCTCGCTTAAGGTTGTGTGATTACGCCTGTCCCGCCTGCGATCAGGTGAGACGGTTGACCAGCATCACCTTGATGGCTTCCATCTGATGCATGATCAGACGGACGCGGTTGTTGAGGCCGTTGAAGAACACCAGGCCCAGGATGGCGACGAACAGGCCGGCCGCGGTGGCGATCAAGGCCTCGGCCACGCCGCCGGTCACCTTGGTCGGAGCCGTATCGGCGGCGCCCAACACCTTGAAGGCCTCGAAGATGCCGACGATGGTACCCAACAGGCCCAGCAGCGGTCCGAGCGTCACGATGGTGTCGAGCAGCCACAGGCTGCGGTCGATGCGCGGCGCCTGCAGGAGGATGGTTTCCTCGATGAGGTCGGCGAGACGCACCGGATCCTTCACGTCGGGATACTTGAGCGCCACTTCCAGCACCGCGCCCTGCGGGTACTTGGCGGTGCGCACGGCGAGGTCCATGAGCTCATCGCGATCCACGTCTTCCATCTCAAGCACGGTGCCCGCGATCAGCTCGCCCTGACGGACGATCTTGGCGAGGTACCAGGTGCGATCGACGATGATGGTGAGAGCCACCAACAGGATGAAGACGATGACGTACAGGATGCCGCCCGAGACCGCAGCAATATGGATTAATTCTTGAAAGCTCACGTGGATGTCTCCTGAAATACCGGGGGGTATTCGCTCTGTTACTAACGCACGGGGGCGATACGCGGCTTCGGGCCCGCGTGATCTCCCAGCGCACCGCTTTGTGGGCCCTGATTTTTACTCTAATTCGCCTTCCTAAGTCAATAATAAGTCAACAAAACAAGGCGATTTCCCTGGCCCGAGGCGCACATTATGCGCCCTCGCCGCCCGCCGCGCACGGTCTTGCGCAAGGCAGGATTTCATGCAAGCCCACAGGCAAAAACTAGCCAAAAGCGGGAGCTTTTGCCAGGAGAAAACCTTATAAAAACCTTATACAAACCTGATTCAGAAGTCCCGCCGGCTGACGCGGACAGTCAGTCGCCCCCCAGCCAGCGCGAGAGCCGCGCGATGAGGCCGAGCCGCCCCGCGAGCACGAGCGCCACGGCAGCGGCGGCGGTGCCCACGCCCAGCAAGGCCAGGTCCCTGAGGTAGCGCGCCGGGTCGGCGAAGAAGAAGATAAGTACCCACAAAACTGTGACGGACAGCACAAAATCCGCCGCGCCGCGCCAGGGCCTGCGTTTGAGCTCGCCCCAGAAACCCACCAGGGACAGCAATGTGACGCCGAGGAAGATGAGCATGTCGCGCAGCAGTTCACCCAGCGGGAGGCTGCCCTGCACCACCGTCTGGTCGAGCGTGGAATCGAGCGTCAGGACCCAGCGGAAAAAAACGATGACGCCGAGCACGCAGCCGAGCGCTCCCGCACTGCCGAGGATCACGCCGTTGATGAAGGTCAAGGGACGCATGAGGGACCGTGTCTGCCTGTGGAGGGCGCCATTCTACCGGGTCTTCCGGCGGGGGGTCGCGCTTGACGCCCGCATCCCCTATGCTTCCACCTCCTAACATCCCGACAAGCGTGCCCACGCAGGCCCGCCCTTCCCCATCAGGACTTCCACACGCATGCGTCATCTGAAACTCCTGCCGCTCATCCTGGCTGCGGCGCTGGCCGCTGGCAGCGCCTGGTCGACCACCCCACCGCCCGCTGCCACGGAGGCGGCTCCCAAGGATGTGGCTCCCGACCCGCACGAATCGCTGGTGGACGAAGCCGTCGCCGGCTTGCTGCAGAACTACCATTACGCGAGACGTCCCCTGGACGGCGCCCTCTCGCAAGAGATATTCAACCGCTACCTCCAGGACCTGGACCCGAACCGGAGCTACTTTACGCAGTCGGACATCGATGCCTTCGCCCCCGACCGGCTGAAGCTCGATGACAGCATCCGCGACGGCGACATGAACCCCGCGTTCGCGATCTTCAACGTCTTCCAGAAGCGCGTGAACCAGCGCCTGCAGTACGCGCTGCAGTTCCTGGATCACGAGCCGGACCTGACGGTGAAGGAAGACTACGTGTTCGACCGCAGCAAGGCGCCCTGGGCCAAGGACCAGGACGAACTCAATAACCTCTGGCGCAAGCGCCTCAAGAACGACGTCATCGGCCTGCTCCTGGCCGGCAAGACCTGGCCCCAGACCCAGGACACGCTGCGCAAGCGTTACCAGAATTTCGATTACCGCACCCGGCAGGTGACGTCGGAAGACGTGTTCTCGGTGTTCATGAACGCCTATGCCCATTCCATGGACCCGCACACCGACTACTTCTCGCCGGTGCAGTCGCAGGAATTCGAGATGCAGATGAGCCTGAAATTGCAGGGGATCGGCGCTTCCCTGGTCCAGGACGGCGAATACACCCGCGTCGACCACCTCCTGCCCGGCGGCCCCGCCGCCCGTGACCCGCTGAAGCAACTGCATCCCGACGACCGCATCACCGGCATCGGCCAGGGCGATCACGGGGACATCGTGGACGTGGTGGGCTGGCGGCTGGACGACGTGGTGGCACTGATCCGCGGCACACCCGGTACCACGGTGCGCCTGGAGGTGCTGCCCGCCGGCGCCGCCCCCGGTTCCGCCGAGAAGACCATCCAGTACACCCGTGACACCATCAAGCTCGAGGCCCAGGCGGCGCACCAGAAGGTCATCAGCGTCACCCGCGACAAGAAGACCTACAAGATCGGCATCATCACCGTACCCGGGTTCTACGAGGACCAGCAGGCGCGCATCCTCGGCGAGAAGGATTACACCAGCACCACCCATGACGTGCACAAGCTGCTGACGGAACTGCAGAGCCAGCACGTGGACGGCGTCGTCATCGACCTGCGCAACAACGGCGGCGGCTCGCTCAAGGAAGCCGAGGACATGACCGGGCTGTTCATCCCCTCGGGCCCGGTGGTGCAGATCCGCCATCCGGACGGACGCATCGACGTGGAAGGCGACGATGACGGCAGCGTTGCCTATGCCGGTCCGCTGGCGGTACTGGTGAACCGCGCCACCGCTTCCGCCTCGGAGATCTTCGCCGCCGCCATCCAGGACTACCACCGCGGACTGGTGATCGGCTCCACCACCTACGGCAAGGGCACCGTGCAGATCCTGCTGGACTTGAGCCGCGACGTGCCGGGCGACGACAACGCCGGCCAGCTCAAGCTCACCGAGGACAAGTTCTACCGGGTGACGGGTTCCAGCACCCAGACCAAAGGCGTCAACCCCGACATCGCCCTGCCCGCCCTCGTGGACCCGGTAGAATTCGGCGAGTCCGCCAACGACAGCGCCCTGCCCTGGGACGAGATCAAGCCCGCCCAGTTCAGCGCGCTGCAGGCCGGCCTGGACAAGGCCCTGCCCAAGCTCTCAGAGGAGCATGCGGCGCGCGCTGCCAAGGATCCGGACTGGAAGCTGTTCATGGACGGGGTGCAGCAGTTCGAGGCCGAGCGCGCCCAGACCTCCGTGTCGCTGGTGCTGGCGGACCGCGAGAAACAGCGCGCCGAGGATGACGCGAAGCGTCTCGCCGTCGCCAACGGCTGGCGCAGACTCAAGGGGCTGCCGCCGGCCGCCAGCCTGGAAGACGCCCTGAAGCTGCCCAAGGGCGACGACCCGGCCGCGGCCGAAAGCGACGCGGAAGCCCTGCAGCCGGACGTGCTCCTGGATGAGAGCGCGGCCATCGTCGCCGACATGGACGCCGCCGGCCTCTTCCAGGGTCCGCCCAATTCAGCCCTCGCCCAAAGCCACTAAAGCCTTCAAATCCAGCTTAGCTAGGACGACCCCCCTGATCTCTCAGGGGGGTATGCCCTTGCATACCTTAAATTCAGTGTTATACTTATCTATAACAGTGATTAACAGCCCTTAAATCCGCCCTTAACCGACCTCGGGGACTGCCATGAACCGCCATACCCTCAGCACCCTCTTCGCCGGCCTGCTGGTACTCGCCGCCAGCCTCTCGCTCTCCGCCTGCGGTGGCAGCGAGGCCCAGGCCCAGGACACCCCCAAGGACGCAACCCCCGCCATCCCGGTGGAAGCGGCCGTGGTGCAGCGCGGCGAGGTCTCCGCCAGCTACGCCGGCACCACCACCCTCGAAGCCGCCGAAGAGGCGACGGTGGTGGCCAAGGTGGGAGGCACCGTGGCCCAGATCTACGCCGAGGAAGGCCGCGTGGTGCGCGCCGGCGACGCCCTGGCTCAGCTCGACGACACCGAGCTGCGTTACGACGCGGAGCAGGCCGAAGCGAATTACGAGAAGAAGCAGCAGGAGTTCGCCCGTAGCCAGGCGCTCTACGACCGCAAGCTCATCAGTACCGACGCCTTCGACACGGTGAAGTACGACCTGGCGGTGCTCAAGGCCGGCTACGACATCGCCAAGCTGAACCTGGACCGCGCCACCCTCCGCTCGCCTATCGACGGCGTGGTGGCCAAGCGCCTCATCAAGGTGGGTAACACCCTCACCCCCGATCAGTCGGTGTACGTGGTGACGAACTTCGATCCGCTGCTGGCGGTGCTCTACGTGCCCGAGAACGCGCTCGCCCGCATCAAACCCGGCCAGCCGGCGGTGATCAGCGCCGACGCGCTTGGCGGCCGGAACTTCGACGGCCGCGTGGCGCGGCTCTCGCCGGTGGTGGACCCGCAGACAGGCACCTTCAAGGTGACGGTGGAAATGCGCCATCCCGGCCATGATCTCGCCCCCGGCATGTTCAGCCGCGTGAGCATCACCTACGACGTGCACAAGGACGCGCTCACCGTACCGCGCGCCGCGATCCTCACCGAGGACGGCGAGTCGGCGGTGTACGTGGTCAAGGACGGCACCGCGCACCGGGTGGCGGTGAGCCTGGGTTATGCCGACGGTGACAAGGTGGAGATCCTCCGCGGGCTGAACGCCGGCGACAGGGTGGTGACCCTCGGGCAGAACAGCCTGAAGGACGGCACCAAGGTGGCGGTGGTGAACGCCACGCCGCAGAAGGTCATGGCTGCCCAGCCGCCGGCGCCTCAGCCTTCGGTCTGAGCCGAGCGAGCCCTTTCCTTATATATGAAGAGGGAGATGACCATGAAGACCGTATCGAAAGCGTCACTGGGCCTTTTGGCTGCCCTCTGCCTCCTGGCTGCAGCCAACGCGCAGGCGGATTTCCGCATCAAAACCCATGACAACGGCATTATCGAGATGAAAGGAGCCGACATCGTGATCACCGCCGAAGACGACAGCCGCGGCGAGATCGACCCCGCCGGCGACCTGAAGATCCGCGGCAAGGACGTGCTGGTGACCGGTGCCGAGCGGCAACTGCTGGTGCAGTACTCGCAGAACTGGCGCGACATGGAGAAGCGCGGCGAAGCCGCGAAACAGCTGGCGTGGCACATGGCGGGCGGCATCGTGGTTACGGCGCTGCATGACCTCATCACCGGCGCCAACGACACCGAGACGGCGGCTAAGCCCCTCAAGGACGAGGCACTGAAGCTCTGCGATGATGTGAAGGCCGAGCGCAAGGTCCAGGATCAGATCAGCGACGCCCTCCCAGCCTTCAAGCCCTATGCGGTGATCCACGAACACGATACCGAGGATAACTGCCACGCAGACGACGACAAAGAGGTCTGAGCCGTGCGTGACACGAACAAGGTCCTGGGGATAGTCCGGCTCGCCACCGAGCGCCGCGTCACCATCGGCATGCTCACCCTGGCGGTGATCGTGTTCGGCTTCGTGTCGCTCTCGCGCCTGAAGCTCAACCTGCTGCCGGAACTCTCCTACCCCACCCTCACGGTGCGCACCGACCTGGAGGGCGCCGCGCCGGAGGAGATCGAGAACCTGGTGACCAAGCCCATCGAGGAGGCGGTGAGCGTCATCAAGAACGTGCGCCAGGTACGCTCCGTGTCCCGCCCCGGCGAGTCGGACGTCACGCTGGAGTTCAGCTGGGGCACGGACATGGACTACGCGGGCGTGGACGTGCGCGAGAAGATCGACGCACTGGAACTGCCCACCGAGGCCAAACGCCCTGTGCTGCTGCGCTTCGATCCTTCCACCGAGCCAGTGATGCGCTTCGGCCTGACCGGTGTGCCCAAGGACCTGCAGGCCATCGCCGGCGTGGACGCGACAGTGCAGCAACTGCGCTACCTGCGCACCTATTCAGACCAGGACCTGACCAA
>DATGHI010000028.1:0-11010 GCA_035308065.1 Gammaproteobacteria bacterium
ACCAGACTGCGCTATGCCCCGAGAATTTTACCTCGCTAAGCGACCCGCTTTGGTCGCAGGCTGTTGCTAGGCTCGACTCCATGCCTCGCCAAGCAACCCAGCCGGTCACGTCCTGTGCCCGGCGTTCGGGGACTCGCCCCAAAGCGGGTGCGCTACCAGACTGCGCTATGCCCCGCACGCCACCTACGCTACCGCAGGGCGTGTTAAGGGCGGGAATGATACGGGGAGGCCAGTCCCCAGTCAATTTCAAGGGCTTACGGGTGGTCGTCCGCACAGACCCATGCGACAATCCGCCGCACCGCCGGGAGCCCAAAAGAGCCATGCCCGCCCAGCTCATAGACGGCAAAGCCTTCGCCGCCGAACTCCGGCGTGACATCCGCGACCGGGTCAGTGCCCGGAGCCGTGCGCCGGGCCTTGCGGTGATGCTGGTGGGCAACGATTCCGCGTCCCAGATCTACGTCCGCAACAAGCACCAGGCCTGCGAAGAAGTGGGTTTCGTGTCCCGGGCCTACGACCTCCCGACGGACACTTCCGAATCGGAGCTCCTCGCCCTTATCGACGAACTCAATCAGGACCGGACCATCGATGGCGTCTTGGTACAGCTCCCCCTGCCGGCCCATATCCGCACCGAGCAAGTCATCGAGCGCATCCGGCCCGACAAGGACGTGGACGGCTTCCACCCCTACAACGTCGGCCGCCTGGCCCAGCGCATCCCCAAGCTCCGCCCCTGCACCCCCTACGGCATCATCAAGCTCCTAGAGCGTTACGGCGAGAAGTTCATGGGACGGCACGCGGTAGTGGTGGGAGCTTCCAACATCGTGGGCCGCCCCATGGCGCTGGAACTCCTGCTCATGGGTGCCACAGTCACGGTCTGCCACCGTTTCACGGCTCACACCGAGCGGCACGTGGCCGAAGCGGACATCCTGGTAGTGGCCGTCGGCAAACCGGAGCTGGTGAAGGGCGTCTGGATCAAACCCGGTGCTACGGTCATCGACGTGGGTATGAACAGGCTACCGGACGGCAGGCTCGTGGGCGACGTGGAATTCGCGGCAGCGAGGCAGCGGGCAGCGCTCATCACGCCGGTGCCCGGCGGTGTAGGCCCCATGACGGTCACGATGCTATTGGCGAATACCCTGAGCGCAGCGGAAGAGCACGACCAGAAGAACTGACTTACTTACGGCGCCAAGTAGTCACGCCGGCCCCGTCCTCGATGACGATCCCCGCCGCGTCCAGCTCCGCCCGCAGGCGGTCCGCTTCCTTCCAGTCTTTCGCCGCCCGCGCCGCCTTGCGCGCAGAGATGAGCCTTTCAACGTCCTCAGCCGACAAGCCGTCCTGCTTTGTCGCGCCCGCTTGCAGGTAGGCGTCTGGATCGGACTGCAGCAGACCGAGCAGCCCGCCCAGTTCTTTGAGCAGTGCGGCCAGTGCGGCCGAATCGGAGGGTTTCGTATCCTTGAGGGTATTCACTTCCCTGGCGAGATCGAACAGCGCGCTGATCGCCTCCGGTGTGTTGAAGTCGTCGTCCATGGCGGCAGCGAAGCGGCTGCGATAGTCACCGCCCTGCGTAGCCGTGGCTGTAGGCACGCCGCGCAAGGCGATGTACAGGCGTCCGAGCGCGGCCCGGGCCTGGTCCAGCTGCGCGTCGGAGTAGTTGATCGGACTGCGGTAATGGCTGTTCAGGATGAAATACCGGACCACTTCCGGCGGATACACCTTCAATATATCCCTGACCGTGAAGAAGTTGCCCAGAGACTTGGACATCTTCTCGTCATCCACGTTCACGAAGCCGTTGTGCATCCATAAGTTCACGAAATGCTGGCC
This sequence comes from Gammaproteobacteria bacterium, assembly GCA_035308065.1. Taxonomy (GTDB): domain Bacteria; phylum Pseudomonadota; class Gammaproteobacteria; order Natronospirales; family REEB76; genus DASUBN01. The sequence goes on from DATGHI010000028.1 coordinate 1,819, forward strand.
CGTTGCCGCCTCGGACTGGGCGATCTCGTTCTCGTGGTGCGGGAACTGCAGGTCCATGCCGCCGCCGTGGATGTCGAAATGATTGCCTAGGGCCTGGGTGGACATGGCGGAGCACTCGATGTGCCAGCCGGGGCGGCCCGGGCCCCAGGGTGAGGGCCAGGAGATCTCGCCGGGCCTGGCGCTTTTCCACAGCACGAAGTCCAGGGGATCGCGCTTCGCCTGGTCCACCTCCACCCGCTCCCCCGCCCGCAATTCCTCGAGACGCTTGCCGGAGAGTCGGCCGTAATCCTTGAAGCGGGCCACGGAATAGAAGACGTCGCCATCCGTGCCCTGGTAAGCGTAGTCTTTCTCCACCAGCTCCCCGATCATGGATACCATCTCGTCGATGGATTCGGTTGCACGGGGTTCCAGATCCGGTGGCAGTACGTTCAGAGCCCGCTCATCCTCGTGGGTGGCCTGGATATAACGCGCCGTCAGGGCCTGCACGCTCTCGCCGTTCTTGGCGGCGCGCTTGATAATCTTGTCGTCCACGTCGGTGATGTTGCGCACGTAACGCAGCTTGTAGCCGCTCGCCCGCAGCCAGCGGGCCACCATGTCGAATACCACCAGGAAGCGCGCGTGGCCGATGTGCATGTGGTCGTAGACGGTGAGCCCGCAGACGTACATGCCCACCTCGGGCGGGTGCATGGGCTTGAAGGCTTCTTTCTTGCGGGTGAGCGAGTTGTATATTTCGAGCATGGTTTTTGCTTATTTTGACGCATCCACGGCCCGTTTCAGGCGCTCTTCCACGCGCTCGCGCGATATCAGCTTCCACAGCCGGTCCATCTCCGGCCCGTCCAGACGTCCCGTGAGCGCCGCCCGCAGCGGCTGGTAAAGGGCCTTGCCGCTGTAACCGGTGGCCGCACCCACCGCCTTTGCAAAAGACCTGAAATCGGGGGCTTCGTGGCGCAGCACGTCCAGGGCCGCCTCGAAAAAACTCCGACCGGTGGCGCGCAGGGCCATGTCCGCATCCTCCGTGGAGTCCGGCAGCGCATGGAAGACCACGGCAGCCCATTCAGCCGCATGGCGCGGCCGCGTCACATTGCCGCGCACCATCTCCACGAAGGCCATGCGTTGGGCCATGGGGACCTGCTGCTCGAGCTCGGGATGCGGACCCGCCATCCATTTCCATAACTGCAGATCGTTGGCCTGGTGCAGCGTTTCCCGCTGCCAATGCTGCAGCTGGCCGTGGTCGAAGTGGGCCGGTGAATGCCCAAGGTGTGCAAAGTCGAAATCCCGGGCGAGCCCGGCGAGATCCATGAGTTCGTTGCGCGCGTAGGTGTGTCCCAGGCGGGCGAGATAGTTGAGCAGCGCCTCAGGCAAAAGGCCGTCGGCCCGGAGTTCCTTCAGGCTACCACCGCCCTCGCGCTTCGACAGGGGCGCCCCGCCCTGCCCCACGATCAGCGACAAGTGGGCGTAACGGGGTGGCTTCATCCCCAAAGCCTGCAGCAGCAGGAGCTGTCGCGGGGTATTCGCCAGATGGTCCTCGCCACGCAGCACATGGGTGATGTCCATGAGCGCATCGTCGACTGCGTTGCTGAAGAAAAATGCTGGACTGCCATCGGCGCGGCGGATGATGAAGTCGCCGATGTCGCGATGGGCGAAGGCCTGGCGTCCGCGGACCAAGTCTACGAACACCGTCTCCCCGTCTTCCGGCACGCGGAAACGCAGCGCAGGCTTCAGTCCCTTGGCGAGGCGTGCATCGATCTCTGCCAAAGTGAGCTGTGTGCAGGTGCCGAGATACCGCGGCGGCTTGCCGGCGGCGATCTGTGCCTTGCGCGCGACCTCAAGTTCGGTGGAAGTACAAAAGCAGGGATAAGTCAGTTCCTTCAAAGCGAGCTGACGGAAGTACTCATCGTAGATAGCGCCGCGTTCCGACTGGCGATAGGGTCCCTGGGTCCCGCCCACGTCCGGACCTTCCTGCCAGCGCAGCCCCAGCCAGGCTAGGTCCTCCCGCAGGCCGTCCTCGAAGGAACGATCTGAACGGTTCGCGTCGGTATCCTCGATGCGCAGCACGAACTCGCCGCCATCCCGCGCGGCCAGGAGCGCGCAGAACAGGGCCGTGCGTGCGTTGCCGACGTGTATGTGGCCCGTGGGGCTGGGAGCGAAGCGGGTGCGGGTGCTCATAGGCCGGGCATTTTATCAGGCGCACCGCTTACTTCCTTGGGACCGGGCATTATTAGGTATCATGGCGCATCACCCGTCTGGAGTCCCCCATGCGTGCAACGCTACCAGGCTTCGTGGTCACGACCCTCACCGTATTCCTCCTGGCACCGGCACTATCCCTCGCCTCGGTCCCGGCGGCTACGACCGCACAACCGGCCCCGGCCGCCGTCACGGCAACCCCTGCTGCGGCAACCTCCCCATCCCCCGCCCCCGCTGCGCCCCAACCGGCCGTGGACAAGAGCCACCGCCTGGTGAAGATCGAGACCAATATGGGCGACATCGTGGTGCAGCTGGACGCCGTCAGCGCACCGCTGTCGGTGAAGAACTTCCTCGCCTACGTGAAGGGCCGCTACTACGACGGCAGCGGCTTCTACCGGGTCGTGCCGGGATTCGTGATCCAGGGCGGCGACTTCACTTCCGATCTCACTTACCACCAGCCCAAACACCCGCCGATACCCAACGAATGCGGTAACGGCCTGCCCAACCAGCGGGGTAGTCTCGCCCTGGCCAGGGATACCTATCCGCACAGCGCCACCTCCGCCTTCTACATCAATCTCGCCGACAACACCCAGCGTCTGGGGGCCTATCCCGGCCACTGGTGCTATGCGGTGTTCGGCCAGGTGGTGGCAGGCCTGGACGTGGTGGACAAGATCGCCACGGTGCCCACCGGCACTGTGACGCTCATGGACAAGGAAAACTCCACCTTCAAGGACGTGCCGAAGACGGCGGTGAAGATCCTCAAGGTGACTCTGCTGCCGCTGTCGGACGCCGGCAAACCGTGACCACCCTGTTCATCTCCGACCTGCACCTGGATGGGTCGCGGCCGGGGATCACCGAACTCTTCCTGAAGTTCCTGCGGGAAGAAGCTCGCCTTGCCTCATCCCTCTATATCCTAGGGGACTTCTTCGAGGCCTGGGTAGGCGACGATGACGACGACCCCCACCATGTCCGGATCATGGACGCCCTCGGGGAACTGACGCACAGCGACGTACCCACCTCCGTCATGCACGGCAACCGGGACTTCCTCATCGGTGAGGCCTTCGTCCGGCGCACCGGCGTGCAGCTCCTGGTCGACCCAACCGTGATCGATCTCTACGGTAAACCCACGCTCCTGATGCACGGCGATACGCTTTGCACAGACGACAAGGAATACCAGATGGTGCGTCGCATGCTGCGAGACCCGGCCTGGCAGCGGGATTACCTCGCCAAGTCCCGTGAGGAACGCCGCGCCATCGCCGCCCAGGCCCGCGCGCAAAGCAAGGCACACACCGCCGCCCAGGCGGAGTACATCATGGACGTGAACCAGAAGGCGGTGGAAGACGTGATGCGACAACATAAAGTCACACGCCTCATCCACGGACACACCCACCGCCCAGCGGTGCACCGTTTCAAGTCGTCGGACGGGAACAGCCTCGAAAGGATCGTGCTGGGCGACTGGTACGAACAATCCAGTAAGCTGACCTGGGATGAGAACGGCGGGATGTTGTCGGACAAACGTGTGTCCGACGGGAGAGCCGATTAAGCCGGTACCCCGCTGTGAAATCTGAACACGTCATCCTCTGACTGTATCAGCTCCGCTTCCGCCTCCCTCAGCACTCCGATCCTCTCCTGCACGTCCCCGCATCCGTATTCCTCCGCCATGCCGAGGTACAGGCAAAAATGCCGCGCCTCCGCGGCTTCGAGGCCACGGTAGAAGGCGGACAGTTCCTCGTCCAAGACCGGCGTGAGTGCCCGGAAGCGCTCGCAGGAACGAGCCTCGATGAAGGCACCGATCACCAGGAGATCCGTGAGCCGCTCCGGTTCCCGATTGCGCAGGTGTCGCCGCATCCCTTCGGCGTAGCGCGCCGGCGCCAGCGGCCGGTAAGCTATGTGACGACGGCGCATGAGGCGGGTCACCTGCTCGAAGTGCCTGAGTTCCTCCCGGGCGAGCTTCGAGAGGGAGTCCTGCAGTTCCTGCAGGCGCTCGCCGTAGCGGAACATGAGGTTGAACGCGGTGGCCGCGGCTTTCTTCTCGCAATTGGCATGATCGATGAGCAGCACATCCTGGTGCCCCAGGGCGGTTTTCACCCAGGCCTTGGGCGTGGAACAGCCCAGCAAGGTATCGATGTCCATGGATGGCTTTTGTGCGGGCATCTTTATTCTTTAACCGCGATGATCAGGTCCATGACATTGCTGCCGGTGGGCCCCGTATAGACCAGGTCGCCGCTGGCTTCCAGGAAATGACCGGAGTCTGCGCGCTTCAAGCAGTCCGCCGCATCGTACCCCGCATCCACCCCGCGCTGCACACTGCCGCCGTCCACCAGCGCGCCGGCGTCGTCGCTGGCACCATCGCTGCCATCGGTGCCTGCTGCGAGAAGCACCGCGTCTCCATGCCCTACCAGCACCCGCGCCGCGGCGAGCGCCAGATGCTGGTTGCGCCCGCCCAGGCCGGGATGTTCCGGGAGTGTCACGGTGGTCTCACCGCCCCAGACGTGCACGCCGGCGAGGGCCGCGTGCAAAGCATGGGCGATGGCTTCGCCGCAGAGCGCCGCATCGATGACGGGCAACTGCGCATGGGTGTGGGCGGCCATACCTTGCTCACGCGCGGCCTGGGCTACCGCTTCCTGGGCGAGCGTGTTGGACGCCACGATGTGCGACGTTACTTCGGGGGATGGCGGCACCGGTTCCATTTGGAACGGCAGCGTAGCGAACCGGGGCGGCAGCGTCGGCAATGGCCGCGGCTCGCCGGGAATCAGGAGGCCCGAACCGATGTCCGCCACCACGTCACCGGGCACGTCGGACATGAGCAGTAGCGTCGTCGGCCGGCCACGCAGGCGCCGCGCCAGCCGGCCGCCCTTGATTCGCGACAGGGCCGCGCGCACCTGGTTGACCTCGGCGATAGGCAGGCCGCTGCCCAGCAGCCAGATGTTCAGCTGCTGCAGGACTTCGAGACTGACTCCCGGGACCGGCGCTTCCACGATGCTGGAGGTGCCACCGGATACCAGGAACAGGAAATGGGCATCGACCGGGGCGTTGTCCAGGAAGAGTTCCAGAGCGTTGCCGGCGGCGAGGCTCTGCTGGTCAGGCAGGGGGTGACCTGCTTCCAGGGAGACGACGCGCGGATTGCGATGCGCCTCCGTGTCCAGGTATCCGCGGCGGGTCACTACCAGTCCCGCGGCGAGCGCCTCTCCCGCCGCATCCAGGGCACCCGCGGCCATGGCGTCCGCCGCCTTGCCCAAAGCCACTAGATGGAATGGCCCTGGCAGTGGGCGCTTCTGTAGCCAGTCCCGCACCACGCCGCGGCCGTTCACGGCGGTGAGCGCCTGCTGGAAAAGGCTCAGGACAAGCTTGCGGGATTTCGAAGACGCGTCGCGCATCGCAAAGCGCGGCGTTACTTACGAGACGTTGTACATTTCTATAACTGAGCGGCCGCCCTTGCGCTTCTCCTTGGCATCATCGGAGCGCTCTTTCTCCAAGGACATGAGGTAGTCGCGGGTCACGTCGCCAGTGATGTATTCGCCCGAGAACACCGAAGTGTCGAAGCGCTGGATACGCGGGTTGCCACGGCGCACCGCCTCGATGAGGTCGGACAGGTCTTGGAAGATGAGCTTGTCGGCACCGATGAACTGCGCCACTTCATCGGGACTCTTGTCGTGAGCGATGAGTTCTTTCGCTGACGGCATGTCGATGCCGTAGACGTTTGGAAACTTCACCGGTGGTGCGGCCGAGGCGAAGTACACCTTGTTGGCGCCCACGTCCCGGGCCATCTGGATGATCTGCTGCGAGGTGGTGCCGCGCACGATGGAATCATCCACCAGCAGCACGTTCTTGCCGTGGAATTCGAGATCGATGGCATTGAGCTTCTGGCGCACCGACTGGCTGCGCAGCTTCTGGCCCGGCATGATGAAGGTGCGGCCGATATAGCGGTTCTTGATGAAACCCTCGCGGTACTTCACCCCCAGCATGTTGGCGAGCTGTAGCGCACTGGTGCGACTGGTATCGGGAATGGGGATGACCACGTCGATGTCGTGGTCCGGCCACTCGCGCTGGATCTTCTCCGCGAGCTTCTCGCCCATGCGCATGCGCGCCTTGTGCACCGAGATGTCGTCCATGGTGGAATCGGGACGCGCGAAGTAGACGTACTCGAAGATGCAGGGCGAGTACAGCGGCCGGTCGGCGCACTGGTGGGTGTGCAACTTGCCGTCCCTGTCAATGACCACTGCTTCGCCCGGCGCCACGTCCCGTACCAGCTGGAAGCCGCAGACGTCCAGTGCCACGCTCTCGGACGCCAACATGTATTCGGTTCCGGCATCGGTCTCGCGTTTGCCGTAGACCAGCGGTCGGATGCCGAAGGGGTCGCGGAAGCCCACCACCCCGTAGCCGGCCACCAGGGCGGTGATGGCATAGCCGCCGCGACAGCGCTTGTGCACGGCGCTCACCGCCTTGAAGATGGCGCGCTCGTCCGGCTCCACACCCCCAACCTGCTGCAGTTCGTGTGCGAAGACGTTGAGCAGGATCTCTGAATCGGAACCGGTGTTGAGATGCCGCAGGTCCTCCTTGAGCAGGAGGTCCTTGAGGGCGTGGGCGTTGGTCAGGTTGCCGTTATGGCCCAAGCCCACGCCATAGGGCGTATTGGTGTAGAACGGCTGGGCTTCGGAGGAATGGGAGCCGCCCGCCGTCGGGTAGCGCGCGTGGCCGATGCCCATGGTGCCCTTCAAGCGCAGCATGTGCCGTTCGTGGAACACGTCGCGTACCAGGCCGTTGCTCTTGCGCAGGTACAGGTGGCCACCGTCGCTGGTCATGATGCCGGCAGCGTCCTGCCCGCGGTGCTGCAGCACCAGCAGGGCGTCGTACAGGAGCTGATTCACATCACTCTTGCCGACGATTCCGACGATTCCGCACATGTGACCGCCTGATGTAAGGGTTAACCGGGATCCAGATTCACGGGCGCCGGCTGCATCACGTGGAAGTCCGATGCCGCTGGAGCCAGACGCCGCGCCACGTTCAGGAGCGGCGTCGCGTAGGGTATGAGCTTCGACTCGCGCCACCAACGGGGCTGCGGCATGAGCGCCGCGCTGCCGAGCAGGATGAGTGCGGTCACCACCACTACGCCGCGCAACGCACCGAACAGGGTGCCCAGGGAACGGTCACTGGCGCTTGCGCCGGAGCTTTCCACCAGTTTCTTGAGCAACATGCCGGCCACGGTGCTCGCGATCAGCGCCGCCACGAAGATGACCGCGTAGCCGACGATAAGCCGATCTTCACCGCTCTTGATGAAGCGGAAGGCGTCGCCCACCGCACGCGCGTAGCGCACCGCCAACCAGAAACCCAGGACCCAGATGAGCGCCGACGCCACTTCCCGCAGGAAGCCGCGCAGCAGCCCGATGAGGGCTGAAGCCAGGATGATTCCGAGAATAACGTAGTCGGCCCAAGTCATGCGCGCCCCGCTGCTGTGGCGTGCCGCTTTGGTAAGCGTCGGATGCCTATTTTACCAGACGCGTCAAACCGGCGCCTTAGCTTTACGGGCGTCAGTCGTTGGGCACCACTTCGGCCTTGCCGGCATACGCCTTCGCCACCGCGGCGGCGGCCTTGTCGGCGTCGGCTCGCGCCGCATAGGGCCCGACACGCACCCGGTAATAGCTGTGACCGGATTTGAGGATGCGGCTCACGGAGGCGCGGAAGCCGTGTTGCTCCAGGGTCTTCACCACCTTGTCGGCGTTGGACTCGCTGCTGTAGCTGCCCGCCTGCACCAACCACTTACCTTCCGGCTGGGCCGCTGGCGCAGCCGGCCGCTGGATCGGATGCACTGCGGGTACCGGCGATGTGACGGGCATCGCTGCGGTGGCGATGCGGGTGCCGGCGGCGGGCGCCGCTGCAGCCGGGGCGGCACCTGGCGTCAGCGGCAGGGTCACCTGTTGCACCGCCGTGCTCCCGCCCGGGGGCAGCGTCAGTGTCTGGTTGACGGCAGCGTCAGGGGCCGGAGAGCCCTTGAGGAAGAAGGGGATGATGATGACGCCCAGGATCACCAGCACCACGGCGCCGATGAGGCGTTCCTTGAGTCCGATCTCCATGGAAAGCTCCCGGTCGATGGCGGCGTCAGCCCGCCGCGCGGGGAGTATAGCGTCTTTAACCGCCCTTCAAGACGGAGGCCACCGTCTGGAACGAGCCGAATACCACCAGCCGGTCACCCGTGTTCGCCTCCCTGCGGGCGGCCGCATACGCGTCCCGGACGGAAGGAAATTCCCGGATCTCCGCCCTTGGCACGCGGCTCCGCACCCGTGAGGCCAGCACCGCGGCGCTCTGCCCCCGGGGACCCTCGAGTCCACCGAGATACCAGCGGTCGAGGCACGGTGCGAGGATCCCTGCCACTTCCTCCACCGCCTTGTCCTTGAACATGCCCATGACACCGAGGGTCCTGCGCGGCGTCGCGTGCTCTTTGAGATTCTCCGCCAATACCCGCGCCGCGTCCGGGTTGTGGGCCACATCGATGATGGCTTCCACCGGGCCCGGGAGGCGCTGGAAGCGGGCCTCGAGCCGTACGTTCTCCAAGCCCTGCCGGATCGCTTCGTCTGACACCGGCAGACGGACGGCCACCGACTTGAGTATGGCGATCACCGTGGCGGCGTTGTCGTATTGGATGCGTCCGACCAGAGCCGGCTGCGGCAGGTCCCGGAGCTCGCCCTCGGGCCCGCGCCAGATCCAGCGGCCGGCGCCGATATCGTGATCGAAGTCCATGCCCAGCACCCGGAGTTGCGCGCCAATATCGCGGGCATGCGTCAACAAGGACTCGGGTGGAGAGCGGTCGCCGCAAAGCGCGGGTTTGTCCGCGCGATAGATCCCCGCCTTCTCGAATCCGATGCTCTCGCGGTCGTTGCCGAGCCAATCCTGGTGATCGAGGCCCACGGAGGCCACCAAGGCTGCCTCCGGATCCACGGCATTCACCGCATCCAGCCGCCCGCCCATGCCCACTTCCAGCACCGCCGCATCCACGCCGCGACGAGTCAGGAT
>DATGHI010000029.1:0-2449 GCA_035308065.1 Gammaproteobacteria bacterium
TAAATCTGCAGTATCAAGCGGGCCGGGTCCTCCAGGGACTCCTTGATGGATACGAGCGTCAACACCGCTTCCTTGCCATCGATGATGCGATGGTCATAGGTGAGCGCGATGTACATCATGGGCCGGGCCACCACCTGGCCATCCACCACCACGGCGCGGTCCTTGGTGGCGTGCATGCCGAGGATGGCGCTCTGGGGCGGGTTGATGATGGGCGTGGACATGAGCGAACCGAACACGCCGCCGTTGGTGATGGTGAAGGTGCCGCCGGTGAGTTCCTCGATGCTGATCTTGCCGTCGCGGGCGCGGGCCGCCATGTCACCGAGCGTCTTCTCGATGTCGGCGAAGCTCATCTGGTCGGCATCCCGCAGCACCGGGGTCATGAGCCCCTTGGGAGTGGATACCGCCACGCTGATGTCCCAGTAGTCGTGGTACACGATGTCGTTGCCTTCCACAGAAGCGTTCACCACCGGGTACTTCTTCAGGGCCTCCACCGCGGCCTTCACGAAGAAGGACATGAAGCCGAGCTTCACGCCGTGTTCCTTCTCGAACTTGTCCTTGTAGCGGGCGCGCAGCGCCATCACCTGGGACAGGTCCACTTCGTTGAAGGAGGTGAGCATGACCGTGGAGGACTGGGACTGGGACAAGCGCTCGGCGATGCGCGCACGCATACGCGTCATGGGCACGCGCCGGTCCTCGCGGGCGCCGGAGACAGCGGGTCGGGCCGGAGCGCGGGCGGCAGGAGCCGAGGCCGGCGCTGGCTCACTGTCGCGCTTCGCCATGTAATCCAATACGTCGCCCTTGGTAAGGCGCCCGTCCCGGGCGCTGCCCTTGATCTGGGCCGGGTCGAGCCTGTTCTCCTCCACCAGGCGCCGTACCGAGGGGCTCAAGGGCATGTCGTTGCCCACGGACGCGTTCGCGGCAGGAGCCGGCGCAGCAGCCGGTTGGGGGGCCGGAGCCGGTCTGGATTCGGCTTGCGGCGCGGGCGCGGCGGCGGCGCCTTCCTCGAGGATGGCGAGCACCTGCCCCGCGCCGACGGTGGTGCCATCCTTGACGCGGATCTCCTTCAGCACGCCCGACACCGGCGCCGGCACTTCCAAGACCACCTTGTCGGTCTCAATGTCCACCAAGTTCTCATCGCGGTTCACCGCGTCACCGGCCTTCTTGTGCCAGTTGACGAGGGTCGCGTCCTGTACGGACTCGGGGAGCTGCGGGACTTTGACTTCGAGGCTCATGCCTTCTCCGATAGGACTTTATTGGGCTTGGTCTTGTCTTTGGCGGCGGCACCCTGCTTCGCGTCCACGACGCCTAGGGCGTCGTGGATCAGCGCCTGCTGCTGCTGCGCATGGAGCTGCATGTAGCCCGCGGCGGTAGACGCCGACGGCGCGCGGCCCGCGTAGCTGAGGAGGTGCTTCGGCTTCAGGCTCTCCTGCAAGCGGTGGCGGATCTGGTACCAAGCGCCCTGGTTGCCGGGTTCCTCCTGGCACCAGACGATCTCGCGTGCATTGGCGTAGGTGCTGAGGACCTCCGCGTACTCCGTCTGCGGGAAGGGATAGAGCTGCTCGATGCGCACGATGGCGGCGTTGTCCACCTGGGCCGCCCGGCGCGCCTCCAGCAGGTCGTAGTAGACCTTGCCGGAACAGAACACCACCCGCTCCACCTTGCCGGCCTTGAGGTCATCCACCTCGGGGATCAAGAGCTGGAACCGGCCGCCGGTCAGGTCGGCCCGCGAGGACACGGACAGCTTGTGGCGCAACAGGCTCTTCGGCGTCATCACCACCAGCGGTTTGCGGAAGGGGCGCAGCGCCTGGCGGCGCAGCATGTGGAACATCTGCGCCGGGTTCGAGGGCACGCACACCTGCATGTTGTGCTCGGCGCAGAGCTGCAGGTAGCGCTCGAGCCGCGCGGAGGAATGCTCCGGGCCCTGGCCCTCGTAGCCGTGGGGCAGGAACAGCGTGAGTCCGCAGAGTCGGCCCCACTTGGCCTCGCCCGCCGCCATGAACTGGTCGATGACCACCTGGGCGCCGTTGGCGAAGTCGCCGAACTGGCCCTCCCAGATCACCAGCGCGTCGGGATCGGCGGTGCTGTAGCCATACTCGAAGCCCATCACTGCCTCCTCCGAGAGCAGGGAATCGGTGATGGTGATGCGCTTCTGGCTGGGCGCGAGGTGCTGCAGCGGGATCCAGGTGGAATCGTCCTTCTGGTTGTGCAGCACCGCATGGCGGTGGAAGAAGGTGCCGCGGCCGCTATCCTGGCCGGTGAGGCGTATGGAGCAGCTCTCGGTGAGCAGGCTCGCGTAAGCGAGCGTCTCGGAGAAACCCCAGTCCATAGGCAGCTCGCCGGCGGCCATCTTGCGCCGGTCATCGTAGATCTTGGCGACCCGGGGATGCAGTTCGACCTCAGCGGGCACGTGGTTCATACCGTCCGTGAGCGCCTGCACGCGCACCGGAGC
>DATGHI010000030.1:0-7643 GCA_035308065.1 Gammaproteobacteria bacterium
ACTTCCGACGTCTTGGTGCTGAAACCCCAGGGTTTCGCCGCGGAACTCGCGGCCCTGCTGGAATCGTCCAAGTCCGAATCCAAGGCCGCGTGATCGTCATGCCGCTCACCCCCAAAGGCAAGAAGATCCTGCGCAACATGCAGAGGGAATACGGCCCTGGAAAAGGCAAAGCGGTGTTCTATGCTTCTGTCAACAAGGGATTGATCAAGGGTGCGGAAGGGGGATCTGCCCCGCGGAGCCGCAGGAGCCCGGCGAAGCCCTAGGCTGGATATCAGGGAATCCCTGAGAGTTCCAGTGCTTTTCAGTTGACGCAGATCAAGGCTACCCGCCGTCCGGGCCATTAGGCTAACGTCCATGCTGGACATCCCCAGCTTAGCTGCCGACTGAGGAGAATCTCATGGCCAACAGAACCCTGAAGATGCCGCTGCTGCAGACGATGTTCCTGCTGGCGGCGACATTGCTCACCCAGCAAGCCTGGGCCGTGCCGAGCTTCGCCCGGCAGACCGGGATTGCCTGTAACGCGTGCCACAGCGTGCCGCCCGAGCTCACGGCCTTCGGCCGCCTGTTCAAGCTCAACGGCTACACGCTCACGGGCATCAAGCAGATCCAGTCGGGTGAGTCCGGCAAGACCCTCAGCATCGATGAGCTGCCGCCCCTGTCGGCCATGATCCAGATCGCGGACACGGTGGCCAGCAAGGCCCAGCCGAACACCCAAAATGGAAATGTGCAATTCCCCGCGCAGTTGAGCCTGTTCTATGCCGGCGCCATGTCCCAGAACATGGGTGCCTTCGCGCAACTCACCTACACACAGGCGAACGACCACTTCACCATGGACAACGCGGACATCCGCTACGCTGACCATACCGAGCTATGGGGTGCAGACACCATCTACGGCGTGACGCTCAACAACGCTCCGACCGTCGAGGACGTCTGGAACACCACGAGCGCATGGGGTTTCCCTTGGCTGTCCTCTACCGCCGCGCCCACCCCTGCCGCGAACACGGTGCTGGGCGGTCGAGTGACCGGGTCCGGCAGCGTCGCAGGTTTGGGTGCCTACGCCTTCTGGGATAACCGGCTCTACGGCCTGGTGACCCTGTATCGCGCTTCCCCCACCGGCACCGGCCAGCCCATCGCGCGTGCGGGGTTCATGGACGGCTTTGCGCCCTATTGGCGCCTCGCCTACCAGTGGACGGGTACGAACACTCTTGAGGTGGGGGTATACGGTACCCATGCTTCCTTGTCGCAAGGATTCTCGGGAGCAGGCAAGTTCGGGATGGACGACAGCTACACCGACTACGCCGCAGACGCTCAGTACGAGATCCCCATGGGCGATAACCTTTGGTCCTTCTACGGCAACTATATCCATGAGACCCAGAACCTGGAGGCCACCAGCGCCACCGGCGGCAGCAATCCGCAGGACACGCTCAAAACTCTGAACCTGAGTAGCCGCTATCACGTGGACTCCACTCAGGCGTTCGGCGTGGGCTACTTCTCCACCACGGGTACCACCGACACGCTGCTCTACACCCCGGGGAACGTGGGCGGCTCGGCCACGGGCTCGCCCGACAGCAACGGCTGGATCCTGCAATATGTCTACCTGCCACGGCAAAACATACAGATGGCGGTGCAGTACACGGTTTACAATAAATTCAATGGAAGCAGCAGCAATTATGACGGCGGCGGCCGCAACGCTTCCGACAACGATACCCTGTACCTGCTGCTGTGGGTGCTATGGTGAAAGAAGGCGGATGGGGAATTGACCACAGCCCCGGGCGGCGATTTCACAAGGAAATCGCCGCCGTCCTTTTCTTCAAGCTCTGCATGATCCTGACGATGCTGGTGCTGGGCTGCAGCAGCACACCGCCGCCGGCTGCCGAGCCCACGCGCACCCAGGCCCTGCAGGCGCAGGTGGACGACCTCTCCCGCGAACTGGACCGGCTGCACGACGCCGCTCCCGCGGACCAGGAACAGGTCATGCACGACTACTGGAGCATGCTGCAGAGGCAGCTGCAGTACGTGCGGCGCATGCCGGGCATCGTGGCCCACGGCTGCACCGACTGGACGCTGATGGATCCCGCGGTCATGGGACGCGCCGCCGCCGGCGCCCCGGGGCCATGCCCGACGGTGCACGACAGCGGACCCGCGGCGGGCTGGGAGTTCCCGGCGGAGATGACGCCGCGGCTCTTCGCATTCATGATGCAGCACCAGCTCGTGATGCTGCAGGCCCAGGTGGCGGACATCCTGGCGCAGCCCGACGAATCCAAGCGCCTCGACCTGATACGCCAGCACTACGAGACCCGCTACCAGGACATCCAGATGGCCCTCGGCCGGAGCTGGATGTGGACGCCCTACGATGCGGCCTCGTTGCCGGACAACCACAGCCTAGGTGCAGAGCTGCTCACGAAGTACTGTTCCCAGTGCCACGTGGCGCCCCACCCTGAACTGTACACGCAGGCGGAATGGCAGCGCATCACACGCACCATGCACGACATCATCCAATCCCAGTCGCGCACCGAACTCATGGGCGTGCACATGCCCGCGCCGGACGAGTTCGACCTGATCGTCTCCTACCTGGAATCCCACCCTCACGAAGCTCAGTGAAGGCGGGGCTCAGAGGAAAACGTAAAGGAAGGACAAGAGGGCGAGGGACAGCAGCCAGCCGCAGGCGGGCAGCACGCTGCGGTTGCGCGCGACGCCGAAAGCGTATGCGGCCTTGAGCAGGTTGTTGCTGGCGGTGGCGACCACCACCGCGTCCACCGCCATGCGAATGTTGATGTCCACGTGTCCGGCGAGCACCGAAAGCACGAAGGGGTCGATGTCCGTGAAGCCTGACACGAAGGCCATCAGGTGCAGGCCCTCGACGCTATAGCGCGCGGTCAGGTATTGTGTGGCGCTCGCAAACAGCACAAACAGGACAGCGAACAAGAGCGCCGCGTGGAACTCCAGGGGGTGACTGTCCAGTCCGCGCGGTGTCTTGTCACGCGTCTGCTTGCGCAGCCGGTAGAGGCTGAGGGCGGCTGCCAGCGACAGGAGCGCCCCCGCCAGGAAAGGCGGCACGAGCCTGGGAAGCGAAGCCGGCGCCAGCATCCCCGCCAACACCAGCAGACGCAGGTACATCATGGCCGTTGCCAGGATCAGGGCGGGGGAGATGGAAGAATTCCCCGGCGCGCCGCGGGCTTCCTCGCTCAGTACGAAGGTGGTGGCGGTGCTGGAATACAGCCCGCCGAGGACGCCGGCGGCGAGCGTGCCGCGGGACTTGAAGAGGTAGGTCTGGCCGACGTAACTCAGGTAGGAGATACCGGACACCGCCACCACGGCGAACCAGGTCTGCCGGTAGGTCACCGGGATGAAATCGGCGACCTGCCGGTCCGGCAGGAGTGGCAGCACGATGCCCGCCATGATCACGAACTTAGCGACGGTGGAGATCTCATCCCCCGGCAGGGTGTCGGCGAGGCTGCGGATGCGGGGCTTGGCGCTCAGGAAGAAGAGGATGAACACGGCATAGGCGGCCACGAACCACTGGGGCGCGTTGCTGGCCAGCAGACCCAGCACGTAGACCAGCACACAGACCACTGGCGCCATCAGCGAGGAATAGTTCTCCTTTAGCCGGCTCCGGTAGTAGAGGGCCAGCCACAGAGCCAGCACTCCGAGACCGAGGGCGAACAAGAGGCCCGAGGCGTCCAGCGCGAACAGCAGGAAGCCCGCGAGGCCCACCAAGGTGAGAGTGCGGGCGGTGCCGAAGCCCAGGCCCTGGCCTTCATCCCGCTGGTACTTGTGGAACTCGAGACCGATCAGGAACGAGAGCGACACCGCGAGGGCGGCACGCCAGAGGAACGGGGCATCCACGTCGAGGAAGGCGATGTGCATCCCGATCTACCCCCGCGGGCGCCAGGACGGAGCCCGGGCCTAGTTCAACTGGTCGAGGAAGGTGTCCAGTTTAGCGCGATATGCGGTCTGGCCGAATCCCTAGGCGGTATATCATCCGGGGACCTGGAGTCCGTCCCCTGAAAGGTTTGCCGTGCGACGTTTCATTTTCACGCTGGCAATGGTCTTGGCCGCATCTTGGGCGGGCGTAGCACAGGCCTATGACGATCCCTATTCGCCGGGCGGCAGCACGCTCCTGGACCTCGGCCGTTACCGCACGCCCTTCGAGTACGGCGGTATCGACCACACGGCACACGTGGGTCGCTACGGCGTGGGGTTCTTCCAGCCCGCGGGGCCTGACGCGGATTTCAGCCTGCAGGGCGGCTATATCACCCTGGACGTGGACGGCGAACCTGCCTCACAGCCGCTGGACTTCACCGGGCGCTATCTCGGCCTGGGGTTTCGGTATGAGTCCACCGAGGGCGACTACCTCAACTTTGCCGCCGAGACGAGCTACACCTGGCACGACGTGGACGCGAGCGGCATCAACACCCAAGCGAACATCACTTGGTACGGGAGCTGGGCCGCCGCGGGGCCGGTGCTGCGTTGGCAGCGCTGGCGCTTGAGCTTCGGCGGCTACTGGCAGCGCTTCGACGGCACCGAGGACGATGGCGGGACCCTGGGCACGCAGCTCGATTTCAGCGCCGGCAGGAGCGCCGGGGCCTACCTCGGCATCGCCTATTACGTGGATCAGACGGGTTCCGTAGGTATCTATGCCACTTCCGGTGCCCGGCAAGGCGTCAAACTGGTCTTCAAGCGCGAGTTCTAATACTTGGTATCCTTGGGGGCGGGGTAAACACGCGTCGGAGGGGTCATGTTGATCTTCCTTTGGATCGTCGCCGGGATACTGGTCTTCTTCGCTCTTGTGGCCATCCACGACATCACCCAGCGGCGCCACGCGGTGGTGCACAACTACCCGGTCATCGGCCACCTGCGCTACTTCATGGAGTTCATCGGTCCGGAGCTGCGCCAGTACTGGGTGGCGGACGACAAGGAGGAGCTGCCCTTCAACCGCAGCGAGCGCAGCTGGATCTACGCCACCGCCAAGGGCCAGAACAACTTCTTCGGCTTCGGCACCGAGGAACAGCAGTACTCGGTGGGCTATCCCATCATCAAGAACGTCGCTTTCCCCTTCCCCGAGAACAAGGCCGTGCACCTGGACGGCGACCCTAGCGCCGTACCCTGCCTCAAGGTGCTGGGCGCGACCCATAAGCGCAAGCGCGCCTGGCGCCCCACCTCGGTGGTGAACGTCTCGGCCATGTCCTTCGGCTCCCTGGGCAAGAACGCCATCTCCGCTCTGAACCTGGGCGCGAAGCTGGCGCATTGCTTCCACAACACCGGCGAGGGCGGCTTGAGCCCCTACCATCTCCTCGGCGGCGACGTGGTGTTCGAGATCGGCACGGGCTACTTCGGCGTGCGTGGCAAGGACGGAAAATTCTCCATGGACGTGCTGGCGGAGAAATGCGCCAAGTATCCCCAGATTCGTGCCATCGAGCTCAAGCTCTCCCAGGGCGCGAAGCCCGGCAAGGGCGGCGTGCTGCCCGGCGCCAAGGTGGTACCGGAGATCGCCCGCACCCGGGGCGTGGAGCCCTACGTGGACTGCATCTCGCCCAACGCCCACAGCGAGTTCGGCACCGTGGACGAGATGATCGACTTCATCGAGCGCATCGCCGACCGCACCGGCCTGCCGGTGGGCATCAAGGCTGCCATCGGCGACACCAGCTTCTGGGAGGAGCTGGCGAAGCGCATGAAGAAGCGCAAGGAAGGCCCTGACCATATCACCATCGACGGTGGCGAGGGCGGCACCGGCGCCGCGCCACTCACCTACGCGGACCACGTGTCGCTGCCCTTCAAGATCGGCTTCACCCGCGTCTACCAGATCTTCCAGAAGGCGGGCATCTCCAAGGACCTGGTGTGGATCGGCAGCGGCAAGCTCGGCTTCCCCGACCGGGCGGTGGTGGCCTTCGCCATGGGCTGCGACCTCGTCAACGTGGCCCGCGAGGCCATGATGTCCATCGGCTGCATCCAGTCCCAGAGCTGCCACACCGGCCACTGCCCCACGGGCGTCACCACCATGAGCGAGTGGCGCCAGGCGGGCTTGGACGTGGAGTTGAAGTCCGTCCGCTGCGCCAACTACATCAAGGGCTTCCGCAAGGAACTGGTGGCGCTGGCCCACACTGCGGGCTACGAGCACCCCTGCCAGTTCCAGGCCAAGGACATCGAGCTTTCCACCGGCGTCAACAAGTTCACGCCGCTGGATGTGATCCTGGGCTATAAGGCCGACAAGGCGCAGTTCAAGTCCATGAAGGACCTGGCCTCGACGGGAGCGAAAGCATGAAGAACTTGTTGTTGGCCGCAGTGATGCTGATGCCCTTCGCGGCGCAGGCGGACGACGCTCCGGCGCCTCTGAAGCTCTCCATCACCTATACGGGCCCGGGACAGTACCTCTTCGAGAAGAGCACCTACGATTACGGTGATTTGCTGGCAGCGATCCGTGCCGAATACGCCGATCAGCATGTCACGTCGATCTCCGTGGACATGGGGGACGGCAGCCTGATGGGCGACAGGCTCAGCATCTGCCGCCTCAAGCTGGATACCGGCGCCCAGGTGATGCTGCATTTCAGGAGCGATGGGCAGAAACACGATCTCTATTGCTCTTAGCCAAAAGCTGCTGCGCTCGGCATGACTTTGTTGCGGTCCGGCTCGCCGTCCTCACGTACTTAAGAGTACGCTCCGGGGGCTCGCCTCCCGCGCCTCGTCCTGTCTTCGCTCGCGACGCTTTTAGCTGAGTTTGAAAAAACGGGAAAACTCGAATGTCGCGCATATACGTCATCATCATTCTGCTCATTCTCGTCATCACTTCTGGTGTGATGGGGTATTTGAATTTTCGTGGGAAAGAACTGCAGATTGAGAAAAGCGCTAAGGACAGAGGCGATGCTTTATCTGATGATGAGCGTGCAGCAGTTGAGAAGTATCGATCGTTAAAGGAGCAAAGTCTCAAGGCCACGACCCTAGGTGTGATTGTGTGTTTTTTCTTCTTGCTTCAGGCCACGGTCAATATGTAGCTTATGCATTGGGGATCTGAATCTTTCCGAGAAGCCACTGTAGGCCCGCCAGATGCTGCTGGTCGTGGCTGCAGAGATAATGGATGAGTCCCTTCAAGGTCACGGGTCCATAGCCTTCGAACACCGCCGGGCGGGCGAGTTGTCCGGGCGTGAGGCCTGAAAGCAGCCTCAGGGTCTTGGCCCGGGCTTTCCGGAAAGCCGCCAGCACTTCCGCCGCATCCAGGGTTGAATAATTCCGTTCCTGCGCCAGGGCGTCCGTGTCCAGGGAAGGCAGCGTCGGATTGGTCTCGTCCAGGGTCCTTTTGAAGCGGACCTGGTAGCCCTCGATCTCGATGTCCCGCACGTGGCAGACCTGCTCGATGGGCGTGAGCCGTTCGCTCGGGATGCCTTCCCAGGAATCCGGAACCCAGCGTTTGAACTTAACGGGGATAGCGGCGTAATGGACTTGCAGCTGCGCGGGCATAGCGGCGAGGGCGGTGAGCGTGGTGGGATCCATGCAGGAGAATGGAAAACAAATGGAGCCGCATGTTCCCGCAATCAGGGCGCTCCGGCAAGCCGTCCTCCCACCGCCTGTACCGGCGTGGGATCGTCCGCCGCCGACACCCAGCCCGCCAACGCGAAGTAAGTGGCTTTGATGGAAACCGGTGGCGACAG
>DATGHI010000031.1:0-2681 GCA_035308065.1 Gammaproteobacteria bacterium
GGCCCTGGGCCAGGCGAAGCAGACACTCTACAGCGAGGAGTTCTATTCCATCGGCGGCGGCTTCATCGTGCGCGGCGCCGATGCCGCGGGAAAGGGCAAACTCGAGGTGAAGCTCCCTTATCCCTTCACGTCCGGCGACGAGCTCCTGGCCCTCTGCCGCCAGCACCAGCTCAGCATCGACAAGCTCATGCTCGCCAACGAGAAGAGCTGGCGCCCCGAGGCGGAGACCCGCGCGGGGCTCCTCAAGATATGGAGCGTGATGCAGGCCTGCGTGGCGCGCGGCACCCGCGAGAAGGGCGAGCTGCCGGGCGGCCTGCACGTGAAGCGCCGTGCGCCGGTGCTGCACGCGAGTCTCACGGCCCAGAAGAAGAGCACCGCCCTCGACGCCATGGATTGGGTGAACCTCTGGGCCCTGGCGGTCAACGAAGAGAACGCCGCAGGTGGCCGAGTGGTCACGGCCCCCACCAACGGCGCGGCCGGCATCATCCCCTCGGTGATGCACTACTACATGCGCTTCGTGGACGGCGCGGACGAGGAGGGCATCCTGCGCTTCCTGCTCACCGCCGCCGCCATCGGCATCCTCTACAAGCAGAACGCTTCCATCTCCGGCGCCGAGATGGGCTGTCAGGGCGAGGTGGGAGTGGCCTGTTCCATGGCGGCCGGCGGCATCGTCGCAGCCATGCAGGGTAGCAATGCCCAGATAGAGAACGCCGCGGAGATCGGCATGGAGCACAATCTGGGCCTCACCTGCGACCCGGTCGGGGGGCTGGTGCAGATCCCCTGCATCGAGCGCAACGCCATGGGCGCGGTCAAGGCCATCAACGCGGCGCGCCTCGCCCAGCACGGCGACGGCCAGCACCGCGTCTCCCTGGACCAGGTCATCTCCACCATGCGGCAGACCGGCCACGACATGCGCAGCATCTATAAGGAAACTTCCCTGGGCGGGCTGGCCGTCAACGTCACGGAGTGCTGAAGGCACGGCTGGACGGGTTCCGCCAAACTTGGGATAGTAGTCCCAACCCCGGCGGATAGGTTAAACCGATGCGGGTCTGCCCAAGAGGGGAATACCGGTGGTGATGCCCGATCTCCGCCCCAGCCGTTCGCTGGGCAGCGTACGCGGCAGCTATCTCGTCGCGCTGCTGGTGCTGCTCGCGGGACTGGTGCTCACCGGCATCACCTACCGGGTGACGCTCACCAATCAGACGGCCGCCCGCGAGGCGCGCTTCACCCAGTATGCCGGGCAGGTCACCAACACCATCCACGCCCGTTTCGCCCAGTACCTGGCCGTGCTGGACGCGAGCGCCGGTCTGTTCTTCGCTTCGGCGAAGGTGACGCGCGCCGGCTGGCAGCAGTTCGCCGACACCATCGATCTCAAGAGCAATTATCCGGGTATTTCCACCCTGCAGTACCTCTCGTTTGTGCGGCAGCAGGAACTGGCAGCGTTCCTCTCGGCTACCCGGGCGGATCACGCTCCGAACTACAAGATCATTCCCTTCGTCGCAGCTGCGCCTTTCTATTGCCCCAGTACCTACGTGGCGCCATATTCCACCGGCGGCTTCGCTCAGGGCAATGATCCCTGTCACCGCTCGGTCAACGGCGGGGCACTGCTGCTCGCGGCCAGGGATAGCGGCCGGGACACCATGAGTGTGCCGCTCGCCCTCACGGATGTGAACAACAACGTGCACCGCGGCGTGGTGGTGGCGCGCCCGCTGTATCGGATGGGTGCCGACATCTCCACGGAGGAGGCCCGGCGCACGGCAATCTATGGCTGGGTCGCCGAGACCCTGCCCATGGACCGGGTGGTGGCGACGGGTGTCATTCCGGCGGGCCTCTTCATGCAGGTGAATATCCACGATGCCGGCGTGCCGGGTGCCAAGGGTCTCGTCTTTGAGCAGAGCGACGCTCCAGGTGAGGGGCAACTGGCCGCGCAGCCACGCTGGTGGGCGCGTATCGCAAGCATCCAGTCCAGCTATTCCACTTCCCTCGACCTCGGCGGCCGTACCTGGCAGCTGGATTTCACCGAGCCCGCCAGCATCTCCTGGGTCGCGCTGCTGCTGGCGCTGGCCGGAGTGCTGGTCAGCATACCGGTGTCGCTGCTGGTGCTCAACCTCGGGTTGACGCGCTCGCGCGCGCTCAGGCTCGCCGATCGCATGACCCAGTCGCTGCGCGAGCAGGAGCAGTTGCTGGGTTCCATCACCGGCAATATCTCGGACGGCATCTACCGCAGCACGCCGGACCGGGGCATGATCTATGCGAACGAAGCCCTGGCGCGGATGTTCGGCTACACCGGTACCGCCGAGCTCATCGCCTCCGCCGGGCCGGGCCTATATGTGAATCCCCGGCGGCGTGACGAGCTCACCCGGCTCCTGGAGGACCCGGGCCATTACCGCAACGAGGAAGTGGAGTACCAGCGCAAGGACGGCAGCCGTTTCTACGGCGTGAACAGCGCCAACACCGTCAGGGATGCCGACGGCAAACCGCTGTATTTCGACGGTGTGATCTCCGATATCACCGAGCGCAAGCGCGCCGAAGAGCAGGTCTACCAGTTGGCGCATTACGACAGCTTGACCGGACTGCCTAACCGTACCCTGTTGCGCGACCGCCTGGGTCAGGCCATGAATGACGCCCGCCGCCGCAACGCTCGTGTGGCAGTGCTGTTCCTCGACCTCGACCGGTTCAAG
>DATGHI010000032.1:0-2790 GCA_035308065.1 Gammaproteobacteria bacterium
AGCCAACCCGTTCTTCTGCGCTGATCCCGGCCGCGTCGCCGAACTGGAGAGCTTCGTGGATGCGTTGCGGAAGTCCGGCGATTCCATCGGCGCGCGCGTCACGGTCTCGGCCGCGGGCGTGCCGCCCGGCTGGGGCGAGCCTGTGTTCGACAAGCTGGACGCGGACATCGCCCGCGCCATGATGGGCATCAACGCCGTCAAGGGCGTAGAGATCGGTTCCGGTTTCGCCGCCGTCCACCAGAAGGGCAGCGAGCACCGGGATGAGATGACGCCGCAGGGTTTCCTCAGCAACCGTGCGGGTGGCATCCTGGGCGGCATCTCCACCGGCCAGGACATCGTCGTGAGCCTGGGTATAAAACCCGCTTCCAGCATCCGCCTCGCCGGCAGGACCATCGACGTCGAGGGCCAAGTCGCGGAAGTGAGCGTGCACGGCCGGCACGACCCCGTGGTGGGCATCCGCGCCGTGCCCATCGCCGAGGCGATGCTGGCGCTCACGCTCATGGATCACGCATTGCGGCACCGCGCGCAGAATGCCGACGTGGTACCTCCGCTCACACCCGTCCCCCCGTCCACCCCCACACGTTGAGTTGCGCTAGAATGCGCGCCGCAGGTTTGCCCGTTTCGACACCGGAGTTCACTTGAAGACGTACGATGTGGCTGTGGTTGGCGCGACCGGTGCCGTGGGTACCGCCATGCTCGAGATTCTCGCCGAACGCAAGTTTCCGGTCGGCAAGGTCTACGCCCTGGCGAGCGAGCACTCGGCTGGAGAGCGTGTCCAGTTCGCCGGCAGCGAGCTCACGGTGAGCAAGCTCGCAGACTTCGATTTCAGCCGCACACAGATCGGCCTGTTCTCCGCCGGCGCTTCCGTGTCGGAGATCTATGCACCCAAGGCCGCGGCCGCGGGTTGTGTGGTCATCGACAACACCTCGCGCTTCCGCTACGACGCGGACGTGCCGCTGGTAGTGCCCGAGGTGAATCCGCATGCGCTAGCCGCTTACAAGGCCCGTAGCATCATCGCCAACCCCAACTGCAGCACCATCCAGATGATGGTGGCGTTGAAACCCATCCATGACGCCGTCGGCATCACGCGCATCAACGTCGCCACCTATCAGGCGGTGTCCGGTGCCGGACGGCGCGGCATCGAGCAACTCGCCCGGGAGACGGCGCTCTTGCTCAACGGCAAACCTCTGGAACAGGACGGCAAGTTCCCGAAGCAGATCGCCTTCAATGTGCTCCCCCAGGTGGATGAGTTCCAGGACAACGGTTACACCCGGGAGGAGATGAAGATGGTCTGGGAGACCCAGAAGGTCCTGGCCGACCCGGACATCCGGGTGAACGCCACTTGCGTCCGGGTGCCGGTGTTCTACGGCCATTCGGAGGCGGTCCACATCGAGACCCGGGTGAAGATCACGGCCGACCGGGCCCGGGCCCTCCTAGCCAAGGCCCCGGGGGTGGAACTCCTGGACGAACGCCGGCCGGGGGGGTATCCCACGGCCGCCACAGAGGGCGCCCGGGGGGATGCGGTCTATGTAGGGCGGGTCCGGGAGGACCTGTCCCACCCCTTGGGGCTGGACCTTTGGGTGGTCTCGGACAACGTCCGGAAGGGGGCGGCCCTCAACAGCGTCCAGGTGGCTGAGTTATTGGTGAAAACCTATTTATAAGCTATAGTTAGCCCATCATTGTAAAGAGCGTTCTTAGCTTGAACAGGTCATTCCCGGCCTCAGGGGTCCTTGGGGGACGGGGGGTAGGGGGAGAAAGCGTGATGAGCAAGAAGCTGACGTTTGCATTGTCGCTGGCGATGGCGTTGCTGCCCCTCTCGGCGCACGCCCTCGGTCTCGGCGAGATCAAGCTCAACTCTGCCCTCAACGACAAGTTCAGCGCGGACATCCAGGTCATCGGCGCCACCAGCGACGAGCTCGACAGCCTGGACGTGAAGCTCGCTGGCCTGGCCCAGTTCACCCAAGCCGGCCTCGACCATCCTGGCGTGCTCGACCAACTGCAGTTCGTGGTAGTGCGCAACCCCGACGGCACCGCTTACGTGCACATCAGTAGCACCCAGGCCGTGCGCGAGCCGTTCCTAGATTTCCTCATCGATGCGAACTGGAACAACGGCGAGCTCATCCGTGAATACACGGTGCTCTTGAACCCACCGAGCTTCCAGACCGCAACCGCCGCGAAACCCGAAGCCGCACCCACACCCGCAGCGGCGACCCAACCTCCCGCGCCCGCCGCCGCTGCTCCCGTTCCGGTCCCGGTGCCCGCCACGACACCCGCGCAATCCACGGCCCCGACACCGGTGGCTGTCGCGCCGCAACCGCCGCCCACTTCGGCGAGTGCCGCCGCGCCCGAAGCCGCTGCTTCACCGCCTCCAGCACCCGCGCCCTCTGTTGAACAGGCGCCCGCTCAACGGGCGCTTGGCACGAATTACGGGCCGATTCATCGCGGCGAGACTCTCTCTGGTATCGCGAAGTCGGTACGTCCCGAGGGTGTGACTCTCAACCAGATGATGATCGCCATCTATCAGGCGAACCCTGAAGTCTTCATGCACAACATCAACCGCATGAAGGCGGGATATATCCTGCGCATGCCGAGCGCGAGTGACGCACAAGCGGTGAGCGTGGCGGATGCCAACGCCCAGGTGCGCGAGCAGATAGAAGCTTGGCGTAACAAGACGCCCGCGGAAACGCCTCCACCCGCGGCGGCCTCGGCCGCGTCCCCGACGCCGGCGCTGCAATTGGTGGCGCCGAGTTCCGCCGCCGAGAACAATGCGCCGGTGCCGGGCGCCGAGAA
>DATGHI010000033.1:0-5478 GCA_035308065.1 Gammaproteobacteria bacterium
GGCCTGGGCGAACGCCTGCACCATCTACCCAACCAGCTTTCCGGCGGCCAGCGGCAGCGTGTGGCCATCGCCCGTGCGCTGGTAGGCAAACCCTCGATCCTGTTGGCGGACGAACCCACCGGCAACCTGGACTCCAACACAGCGCGGGATGTGATGACCATGTTCGATACCCTGCACAGGAACGGCAATACGATCATCGTGGTCACCCACGACCAGGACATCGCTGCCCACTGCCATCGTGTGATCCGCATCAAAGACGGACAGATCGTTAGCGACGGCATCAGCCCCACGGGCGAGCATCCCAAACGCAGTGCCGCCGCCCGTGTCTAGCCTGTTCGAAAGCCTGCGTGCGGCTTTCCGGGCGATCTTCGCCCACAAGCTGCGCAGCATCCTCACCACGCTCGGCATCATCATCGGCGTGATGTCGGTGATCGCCGTGGTGTCGCTGCTGCAGGGATTCAGCGTGGCCCTGTCCGCTAACTTCAAGGGCATGGGTTCGAACACCGTGTTCGTGACCTCTTATCTGTCGCGCAACGACCAGCTGGCTGGCAAGACCGCGAAGATCACCGCCGACGACCTGCTCGCCATCCAGCACGAAGTGCCCGGCATCAGCCGCATCACGCCGGTGCTGATCATGGCGTTCCTGAACGGCCAGGTCCAATACCAGGGCCAGACCACCTACTCTCTGATCGCGGGCACCACTTATACCCACGCCGAGAACACCGAGTTCTATCCGGTGGAAGGTCGCTACCTCACGCCCAGCGACGACTTCGCACACCGCCGCGTGGCGGTGGTGGGCGCCAGCGTAGTCAAGGACCTCAACCTGGGAACCCATCCGGAGGGCCGCTTCATCCGTATGTACAACCAGTGGTTCGAGGTGATCGGCGTGCTGAAGGAACTGGGCTCGTTCCTCGGCTTCGACCAGGACTCGCGCATCTACATCCCCTACGGAACGGCCCACAGCCTGCTGGGCGGCGCCATCACCCCCGACATCCAGATCGACATGGACGTCAACGACATCAAGCAGCTGGATGACACCAAGTCGCGCATCACTACGGTGCTGCGCCGCGAGCACCGTCTGAAGCCGGGCCAGGACGACGACTTCAAGATCCAGACCGCGGCCCAGCTCGCCGACAGCATCGCCCAGATCTTCAACGTGGCGAGCGCCATCCTGGGCGGCATCGTCAGCATCGCGCTCCTGGTGGGCGGCATCGGCATCATGAACATCATGCTGGTATCGGTCACGGAGCGCACCCGCGAGATCGGCATCCTCAAGAGCCTGGGCGCCCGCCGCAGCGATATCCTGCTGCAGTTCCTGATCGAGGCGGTGACCCTGTCGCTGCTGGGCGGCCTCATCGGCCTCGCGCTCGGCTACGGCATCGGCCTCGCGGTAGTGAAACTAGTGCCCGCCTTCGAAGGCGCCTACGTGCCGTTCTGGACGCTGGCGCTGGCCATGGGCTTCTCCATGGGCGTGGGTATCGTGTTCGGCATCGCTCCCGCCGCCAAGGCCGCGGCGCTCGACCCCATCGACGCCTTGCGCTACGAGTGACCGCATGTACGCCCTGATGGAAAGCCTGCGCTCCGCGATGTACTCCATCCGCGCGCACAAGCTCCGCAGCTTCCTCACCACCCTCGGCATCATCATCGGCGTGATGGCGGTGGTGACGGTGGTGTCACTGATCCAGGGATTCAGTCAGTCCATCAGCAGCCAGTTCGCCGGTTTCGGCACCGACAGCCTCACCATCCAGGCCTACCTGCCGTTCAAACAGCAGCTGCAGGGCAAGACCGCGTACATCACGCCGGGTGACATGCTCAGCATCCAGCACGAGATCCCAGGCATCAGCAACGTGACCCCGCTATTGCAGCTCGGCCGCTTCGGCAGCGCTATCCAGTACAAGGGGCTGGCGAGTTCCTCGCAGATCCTGGGCGTGACCCAGGGCTACGCCCAGGTGTTCAGCCAGTACCCGGACCTGGGGCGTTTCATCACCCCTTCCGACGATTTGAGCCACCGCCGAGTGGCGGTGATCGGCCAGACGGTGGTGGACAACCTGCACCTGCCAGTCGACCCGCTGGGCGAGTATTTCCAGATCGGCGGGCAATGGTTCAAAGTGGTGGGCCTGCTGCACAAGCAGGGCTCGATCCTCGGTCAGGACCAGGACAACGAAATATTGATCCCCTACGGTACTGCCCACAGCCTGCTGGGCGGCGCCAGTAAAGAGAACATCGTCATTCAACTCAAGGTGAATGACGCCACGCAGATGGATAACACCGCCGACCGCATCCGGCAGCTGTTGCGGCGCGAGCACGACCTCAAGAGCGGCCAGGACGACGACTTCAAGGTCCAGACCGCTTCCCAGTTCACCGACTCCTTCAATAGCATCCTCAACATGCTGACCTTGGTGCTGGGCGGCATCGTCGGTGTGTCGCTGCTGGTGGGCGGCATCGGCATCATGAACATCATGCTGGTGTCGGTCACGGAGCGCACCCGTGAGATCGGCATCCTGAAGAGCCTGGGCGCGCGCCGCAGTGACATCCTGGTGCAATTCCTGTTGGAGGCGGTGGCGCTCTCCATGCTGGGCGGCCTGATTGGCCTGATCCTCGGCTACGGCATTGGCACCGCCATCGTCTACGCTGTGCCTGCCTTCCGCGGCGCTCACGTCCCCCTGTGGGCGGCACTCCTGGCCATCGGCTTCTCCACCTCAATCGGCGTGATTTTCGGCATCGCCCCGGCGGCCAAGGCGGCGGCACTCGATCCCATCGATGCTTTAAGATACGAGTAATCTCCAACCACGGGACTCGTCATGGTCTCGAAGACCGTCCCCACCCTGGTGGCCCACCGGGGTTATCCGGCCCGCTATCCCGAAAATACCCTCCTAGGCATACAGGCTGCCGTGCAAGCGGGCGCCCGCTGGTTCGAATTCGACGTGCAACTTTCTAAGGACCAAGTGCCGTTCCTCTGTCATGACGACAACCTGAAGCGAACCGCGGGAGTCGCAAGCCGCATCATGGATCTGTCCGCTGCGGAGCTGGCGTCGATGGACGTAGGCGAAGCGCAGCGTTTCGGCAGCCGCTATGCTGGCACCCGTCCCACACCGCTAGCGGAACTAGCCGCATGGCTCAAGACACAGGCCGGCGTGCGCGCCTTCGTGGAGATCAAAGCAGAGAGCTTGGAGCACTTCGGCCATGCACTGGTGGTGGAACGGGTGATGCAGGCCATCCAGCCGGTGCTCGGCCAGTGCATCGTGATCTCCTTCGACGCGCTCAGTCTCAGACTCGCACGCCAGCAGGGCGCGGAGCCCGTGGGCTGGGCGCTGGGGGATGCCAGCTCCGCCACGGCCAAGATAGCCGCGGAGTTCAAACCTGAGTATCTGTTCGTCGGCACCCGCCTGTTCGATGACGCCCGCGCGTCCATGAAGGGGGACTATCAATGGGCCGTGTATCAGGTACAGGAGCCGGCCCACGCGCAGGAGCTGACGGAACGGGGAGCAGACCTGGTGGAGACGGACGCCATCGGCGAGATGCTCTCTGCCTTCCCATGAGCGAACGCTACGACCTCGCCATCGTCGGTGCCGGTATCCACGGTGTCGGCGTGGCACAGGCGGCAGCGGCCGCCGGCTACAGCGTGCTGTTGCTAGAGAAGTACGGGGTCGCTGCTGGTACCTCCAGCCGTTCCAGCAAGCTCATCCACGGTGGTCTGCGCTACCTGGAGCAGCTCCAGTTCGGACTGGTGCGGGAATGCCTGCAGGAGCGTGAACTGCTGCTCAAGCTCGCCCCCGAACTGGTGAAGATCAAGCCTTTCTATATCCCCCTCTATCGCAGCACACGCCGCCGGCCCTGGCAGTTGTACGCGGGTTTGGGGCTGTATGCCCTGCTCGCCGGCCCCGGCCACCACGCCCGCTTCCGCACGCTCGAGCGCCACGAATGGGACACGTTCGACGGGCTGGGGACGGATGGCCTGCAGCAGGTGTTCCAGTACTGGGACGGGCAGACCGACGACGTAGCACTCACCCGCGCGGTGCTGCACTCCGCGACCGCTCTGGGCGCGGAGACACGCACGCCGGCGGATTTCCTGGGCGCTGAATTGGAAGCGGAAGGTGCCTTGCTGAACTACCGCGAAGCCGGCCAAGACCGCCAGTGCCGCGCGCGCGTGCTGGTGAACGCCACCGGCCCTTGGGTGGCGGAGGTGGCGGCCCGCATCACGCCTTTCACCAGCCAAGTGCGGAGCGACCTGGTACAGGGCAGCCATATCCTGGTGGACATCCCCGCCCAGAACGGCATCCTCTATATGGAAGTGCCCGCGGACGGCCGCGCCGTATTCCTGATGCCTTGGGCTGGCATGAGCCTGGTGGGCACCACCGAGACACCCTTCACGGGCCGCGAACCCGCCGCCACCGCTCCCAGCCCCCATGAGCGGGAATACCTGCGCAAAGTGGTGCAGCATTACTTCCCAAGCCGCGATTTCAAGGAACTTGCTGCCTTCTCCGGCCTGCGGGTATTGCCGAGTGACGCAGCACGGCCCTTCGAGCGCGGCCGTGAGCTGATCCTGGAGACAGACCGCAGCCATAAGCCACGTCTGATCGGTCTCTATGGCGGCAAGCTCACTTCCTACCGAGCCGATTCGCAGAAGGTGCTTAAGAGGATCCGCGCCTCGCTGCCCTTCCGCAAAGCACGGGGCGATACCCGCGCACTACCGCTCGAGCCGGTGGATTGAGTGGCCCAGGGCTGCGTGCTGGCGCTGGATCAGGGTGGCCATGCCAGCCGGGCGATGCTGTTCGATCAGAACGGCAGGCTTTTGGGGCAGGCCGAACGCCGCATCGGCACCCATCGCTTCGGTAGCGCGCGAGTCGAGCATTCCCCCACAGCCCTGCCACGCTCGCTGCAGCAGGCCGCGGCAGCAGCCATCGCGGCGCTCCCGCGTGGAATCGAGATCCACACCGCAGCCCTCGCCACCCAACGCTCCAGCATCGCCTGTTGGGACCGGATCAGCGGCAAGGCCCTCTCGCCGGTCATCTCCTGGCAGGATCGGCGTGCCGGAGCGCGTGTCGCGTCCTTGTCGGACGAGGCAGCTTGGGTGGAAGACCTGACCGGTCTCAAGCTCTCGCCCCACTACGGTGCCACCAAGCTGGCCTGGTGCCTGAGACACCTGCCGGCCGTGAGGAAAGCGCAACGCGCAGGACGGCTCGCGGCGGGACCGGTGGCCAGCTACATCGTCGCCGTCCTCTTGGAAGGCCGGCCTTGCCTGGCGGATCCGGTGAACGGCGGGCGCACTCAGCTCATGGACATCCGCCGTGGGGGGTGGTCGGAGGAACTTTGCGGTTTGTTCGGCGTGCCATGGGAGATATTGCCTGTCGCAGTGCCCAATAGGTATCCGTTCGGCGAACTGCAGATCGCCGGGCGGCGAATCCCGCTCACGGTGGTGACCGGCGATCAACCGGCAGCGCTATTCGCCGAGGGCGAACCCCGAGCAGACACGGCCTA
>DATGHI010000034.1:0-3445 GCA_035308065.1 Gammaproteobacteria bacterium
CTTGAGGGCACGGAAACCGCGCGAGAGCTGCGGCTCGTAGTCGGTGAACAATCCGGGCCCGGCGGCGATGCCGCCTTCGAGCTTGTTCAAGTAGCTCGCCTGGGCCGCGAAGGCCGCCTTGTGTTTCTCGCGATCACGCACCAGCACGCAACCCACGTCGTAAGGCAGGTACATCCATTTGTGCAGGTCGAAGGCCAGGGAGTCCGCCCGGTCCATGCCCGCTACGAGACGACGGCCATTCGGGTCCAAGACCGCCAGGGCGCCGAAGGCGCCATCCACGTGCAGCCAGAGCTTCTCTTGTTCGCACAGGTCCGCGAGGGCCGTGAGGTCATCCACCGCGCCGGTGTTGACGGTTCCGGCGTTGGCGACGACGCAGAACGGCAGTCGCCCTGTCTTGCGATCCCCGGCGATGCGGGACTTCAATGCACCGATATCGATGGTGTAATCATCCTGCACCGGGATCTTCGCCAGCGACTCCCTCCCCAGGCCCATGAGCTCCAGCGCCTTCTGCACGGAGTTGTGGGTCTCGCTGGAAGCATAGGCCATCAGCCGCGGAGAACCGCTCACGCCCTGTTCGCGCACCGGGAACGGAGCTACGGCGTTGCGTGCCGCATTGATGCCCACCAGATTCGCCATGGAGCCGCCGCTCACGAGCACACCACTCGCCGCGACCGGGAAGCCCATGAGCTGCTTGAACCACTCCAACACCTGCAGTTCCACGTAGCTGGAGCTCTGGTCGAAGCCGCCGGCGTTCACGTTCATGGTGGCGGTCAACATCTCCGCCACCACGCCCATGGGCGTGCCGTTGCCCATCACCCAGCCCCAGAAACGCGGGTGCACGTTGCCGACCGGATACGGCGCCACCAGTTCCTGGTAGTCGCGGTAGGCCGCATCCGCACCTTCCGGCTTCCGCGGCACCGGAGTCGTGAGGCGGCGGCGCACCTCCTCGGGCACCGGTCGCCAGACCTTCCGGTCGCGCACCGTCGCCAGTGTGTCGAGGCAACCATCCAGCGCCACGTGGGCGAAGCGCCGGAACTCATCCCAGTTTTCCGGGTCCAGGGTTTCTTCAGGCGGGTTTTTCATGATGGGTTATACTGTCAATAATTTTCACAGGCACGTATTCTAGATTGCTTGGATAGGGCCAAACAAACGATGTTTTTGCACGTTTTGCTATGCAATATATTCACAGGTGAAACATGGACGCCTTGCCCCCGCCCAACGCCCTCAAGGCCTTCGAGGCCGCCGCCCGCCACGGCAGCCTGAGCAAGGCCGCCGTGGAACTGCATGTGACCCACGGCGCCGTGAGCCGCCAGGTGCGGCAGCTGGAGGATTTTCTCGGTTGCGAACTGTTCCACCGCCTTCCGCGGGGACTGCAGCTCACGGCCCGGGGCCGCGAGTTCGCCTTCGGCGTGCAAGGCGCCTTCGAGCAGATCCGTGAGGCAGTGGCGGCGGTGCGCGTGGACCATGGGCGCCAGGTGATCACCGTCAGCACTCTGGCGTCCCTCGCCGCCCGTTGGCTGGTGCCGCGGCTGCACCGTTTCCAGAACGCCCATCCGGAACTGGAGATCCGCTTGAGCACCTCGCCGCAGCTCACCAACTTCGACCGGGATGGCATCGACCTCGCCATCCGTTACGGCCGCGGCCGCTGGCCCGGCGTCATGGCGTTGCGCCTGTTCACGCCCGAGGAGTTCCCGGTGTGCTCACCCAAGTTGCTCGCGGGCGAGCGCCCGTTGCGCACGCCCGCCGACCTCAAACACGTGGCGCTCCTGCACGACACCACTCACCGCCACTGGCAGCAGTGGCTGGAGCTCGCCCAGGTGCGCGGCGTGGACGCCCACCAGGGGCTGGTGGTGGAGGACATGAACGTGCTGATCCAGGCTGCCATCGAGGGCCAGGGCGTGGCGCTCGCCTCGGCGCCGCTGGTGCAAGCGGAACTGGACGCCGGGCGGCTGGTGAAACCCTTCAGCCTGAAGCTGCCGGTGGAGCTCGCCTTCTACGCGGTCTATCCCAAGAGCCACGGCCAGGACCCGGCGGTGCAGTCGCTGGTGGCCTGGCTACAAGAAGAAGCCAAAGGCAGCTGATATCCTCTGGCCGGCACCGGACGAGGAACAAGAATGAACCGCCTGCGCGCCGACCTGTTGCTGCTGCTCACCGCCTTCATCTGGGGCACGGCCTTCATCGCCCAGAAGGACGCAAACCAGAGCATGGGGCCCGTGAGCTTCGTGGGCGCGCGGTTCCTGCTGTCCGCCCTGGCGCTCATCCCCCTGGTGATCTATGAGACGCGGCGCCAGACAGTGGCCTTGAGCCGCGACGACTGGATCCAGGCGGGATTCGTGGGCCTCTGCCTGTTCGCTGGCGCGAGCCTGCAGCAGCTGGGTCTCGTCACCACCACCGCCACCAACGGCGGCTTCCTCACCGCCCTCTACGTGGTCATCGTGCCCTTCATGCTCTGGGGTGTCACTCGGCAGCGGCCACGGGCCCTGGTGCTCGCGGCCTGCGGCGTCTCCCTCTGCGGCGCCTGGCTCCTGACGGACGACGGTGAGGCCCGCCACTGGAGCTTCGGCGACCTGCTGGTGGTGCTGGCGGACTTCGCTTGGGCCATCGCCATCGTGCTCATCGGTCTCTTCCAGCAACGCACCCACCGGCCGTTCTTCCTGTCCTTCATGCAATACGCCATCACCGCGGTGCTGGGCCTCGCGGCGGGCCTGTTGTTCGAGCCGGTGTCCATGCCTGGCCTCGGCTCTGCCATGCCCGCCATCCTCTACGCCGGCCTGCTCTCGGGCGGCGTGGCCTACACCCTGCAGATCGTGGCCCAGAAGCACACCCCGCCCGCGGAGGCGGCGCTCATCATGTCCCTGGAGAGCGTGTTCGCGGCCTTGGCCGGCGCGGTGATGCTGGGGGATAGGCTCACCCTGCCGGCGGCCCTGGGCTGTGCGCTGATCCTGCTGGGCGTGGTGTTGGTGGAAGCGGGCCCGGGCCTCTTGCGCGGCCTCAAACTGCGCTTCGGGATGGGTTGAGGCCGCAAAGACAATCAGGCGGGTAAATCGTCGATCCCGGCTTCGAGCGCCTCGGGCGGAGCCGTCTTGTGGGCGCGCTTCTGCTCGTACATGGCCCGGTCCGCGGTGTTGACCGCGTTGCGCAAGCCGTCCAGGTCAGTGTATTCGGCGCCGCCCATGCTCACCTCGAGCTTGAGGCTCACGCTGCCGTCGAAGATGGAGAGCGGTGCGGTCTTGTGCAGCAGCTGGTTCAGGCGCGGCGCCACGTTGCCGTAGGCCGCTCCCGGCAGCAGCAGCAGGAACTCGTCGCCGCCCCAGCGGTAGAGCTGGTCCGAGGGACGCAGCCCGCCGCGGAGCGCCAGCACGAAATATTTGAGCAGCTCATCCCCGGCCTCGTGCCCGTGACTGTCGTTCACGTGCTTCAGGTTGTCAAGGTCGAAGATGAACAC
>DATGHI010000035.1:0-14430 GCA_035308065.1 Gammaproteobacteria bacterium
CAGGCGTCCAAGGACCGCTTCCTCAAGGCCTTCATGCCCTACCTGAAATCCCTGCGCCGCAAGAAGCGCGACTACATCCTCTGCGGCGACTGGAACATCGTCCATAAGGAAATCGATATCAAGAACTGGAAGAGCAACCAGAAGAACTCCGGTTGCCTTCCCCACGAGCGCGCCTGGCTGGACGAACTCTTCGGTCCGGCCGGTTTCGTGGATGCATTCCGCGTGGTGGACCCACGCCCCGATCAGTACACCTGGTGGTCGAACCGCGGCCAGGCCTGGGCCAAGAACGTGGGTTGGCGTATCGATTATCAGGTGGTGAGCCCGGGCCTGCGCGACAAGGTGAAGAAGGCGAGCATCTTCAAGGACCAGCGCTTCTCCGACCACGCGCCCCTGATCATGGACTACGAACTGTGAACGACACGCTGCGGCGCTGGCGTGACGCGCTCGCGGCCTATGCGCATCCCAAGGTGCGTGGCATGCTGTTCCTGGGTTATTCCTCTGGCCTGCCATTCCTGATGGTGCTGATCATCCTGGCCGCCCGCCTCAAGCAGTCGGGCATAGATCGCAGCACCATCGGCTACTTCTCCTGGGTGGGCCTCGCGTACTCCCTCAAGTTCTTCTGGTCGCCATTTGTGGACCGCCTGCACCTGCCATTGCTGGAGCGTCTGGGCCGGCGCCGCAGCTGGATGCTCTTGTCGCAGTGCGGCGTCATGGCTGGCCTGGCGATGATGGCGTTCGCCGATCCCGCGGCCAGCCCGGTGCACATGGCGTTCTATGCGGTCTTCACCGCGTTCTTCGCCGCCACCCAGGACATCGCCGTGGACGCCTATCGCATCGAGGCGACGGGCACCGAGATGCAGGGCGCCATGGCCGCCGCCTACCAGACGGGCTATTCGTCCGCACTTATCAGCACCAAGGCCGGCGCGTTGTTCACCGCCGCCGCTCTGGGCTGGACCGCTGCCTATTGCCTGACGGCAGTGCTGATGCTCGTAGGCGTCGTCACCACGCTGCTCATCGCCGAACCGGAAGCCACCGTCGACCGAGGCACCCTGGCCCGGGAGCAGCGGGTCATCGATTTCCTGGAAGGCTCGCGCCACTGGCCTGAACCGCTGCGCCAAGCCACGGCCTGGCTCATCGGCGCGGTGGTGTGCCCGTTCATGGATTTCTTCGCCCGCAACGGCTGGAAGGTGGCGCTGCCTATCCTGATGCTCATCGTGCTCTACCGCCTGAGCTACATGAGCATGGGCGTGATGGCCAACCCCTTCTACCTGGATCTGCATTTCACGCTCGCCCAGATCGGCTGGGTCACCGGCGTGTACGGCCAGGTGGTCACCTTGTGCGGCGCCTTCATCGCCGGCGCCCTCGTGCTGCGCTGGGGCACCATGCGCTCCATGCTGACGGGCCTGGTGCTGCTCACCGGCGCGAACCTGCTGTACGCCTACGTGGCCGGCGTGCACCCGGGCCTGGGTTGGTTCGCCACCGTTATCACTGCGGACAACATCGGCAACGGCATCGCCGGGACCGCGTTCATCGCCTACATGTCTTCCCTGACCAGCCGCGCCTATACCGCTACTCAATACGCCTTGTTCGGCTCCCTGTGGAGCGTACCGACCAAGTTCCTGGCTGGGTTCTCCGGTTCGGTGGTGGACGCAGTGGGCTACGGTCCGTTCTTCGTCATCACCGCGTTGCTGAGCTTACCGGCGTTGCTGCTTATCGTGTGGATGCTGCGGCGTC
Organism: Gammaproteobacteria bacterium; assembly: GCA_035308065.1. Taxonomy (GTDB): domain Bacteria; phylum Pseudomonadota; class Gammaproteobacteria; order Natronospirales; family REEB76; genus DASUBN01. The sequence goes on from DATGHI010000035.1 coordinate 1,735, forward strand.
CAGGTATTGCATCTGCACCGATGTCCGCCGGCTGAAGGCTCAGTGCAGTTTCGCGCCCGGCTTGTCCGGTCGCCCCGGCACCGCCACCGGCGAGGCGTGATGCAGGATCATGCGCCAGCCGTCCTGGGTGAGCTGGTAGATGTTGGTGGCCACCGCCGGCGGCCGTTCGCCGCTCTCGCCGGGCACCGTGATGTACTCGTGCAGCACGTGGATGGAGAGCAGCGCGTCCTGGGTGCGGCTCACCTCCGCGAGCCGGAAGCGCAGGCCGCCGCTGTTGCGGAACAGCTCGCCCCAGCTCAAGCGAACCGCCCGGTGGCCGCTGATGCGCGGTCCCACGGGGTGGATGCAGATCACCGTGTCGCTGTCGAGCCAGACGCCCATCATGGCGTCCAGATCGCCGTTGGCGAAGGCGGTGTAGAATGCGTTCTCCGCTTCATCGGGCGTGGCGAACATCGGCGCATCCGGGTGTCGAAGGGATGCCGACAATAGAAGAAAGCGCCGCGCCTGCCAAGTGCGAAGCCCTGTGCCGGACCTGAACACCATGCCCGCAACCTCCCGCCACGTCGTTTGCCGCCTGGAGGATATCCCGGACCCCGGGGCCCGCGGGTTTTCGTTTCCTGGCGCTGCGTTCCCCGACGAATGGTTCCTGGTGCGCCGCGCCCAGATGGTGCGTGCCTACAGGAACGTCTGTCCCCACGCTGGGCGCTTCCTCAACTGGAAGCCGGATGCGTTCCTGACTCGTGACCGGTCGCTCATCATGTGCTCGGGCCACGGGGCTTTGTTCGACCTGGAGGACGGCCGCTGCGTGGCCGGCGCCTGCCTGGGCCGGGCGCTCACCGCGCTGCATGTGGAGGTGGAAGCGGGAGAAGTATGGGTGGGGTTTCCGCCGGAAGGGGCGTGAAGCGAAGCTTCACGCGAGCGCACAAGGGCGAGTTGCGCTGCAACGAACGGGCCATCACGATGATGGCCCTGGACCGCACCCGAAACAGGATGCGAAGGGTGAGGTGCGCCCTGGACCGCAAGCGCAGCACGGAGAGCGCAGCGCGCGGCGGGGCCGGGGTACACGGCCAGGGATGGTTAGTATTAGTTTTGTTGAATACTAGCGATCTAAGTTGTCGAGAGGGTTTGCCCACATGCCGCGATCGCCGTCGTCGGAATCCACGCCGTAGTTTTCGCGTTCCACATCCATGGAGCCGGACCAGTCCTCGGGTGGGTCCGTGGGCTTGGGCCGCATCTCCTCCCAGGAATCCGCTTCCAATTCCTCGACGGTACCGTCGTAGTACTGCACATCCACGGTGCCGTCATCCTGGTCAATGGCCACCACCTCGAACAGGGCGCCCTGGGGGTCGGCATACCACTCGCCCACCACGGGCGGGTCTGCCGGCTCTTGTTCCATCATGTTTTCCATGACAGTGGGCCCCCGGCCCAAAGGTTGCTACCATGCGGCGCAGACGGCGGCGGCGGTTGGTGAGCGCGGGATCTCCCGTGTCTTTATTGTTCTGGCCGCAGCGCGAACTGCAGTTGGCTATTGTTATAGAACCAGAATGCCCGCAGTGCAAGCCGCCCCCCGACGGGGAATCGCTCCACAGTGAGACGGGGTTCACAAAATACGTGTAGCCCGGTGTAAACCCTCGCTTTTCAGGCACACATGACGCTCGAGAAGATTTTTAACATGTTCGTCGTGCTGCTGGTGGTGGTGGACCCGGTCGGCGTCACGCCCGTGTTTGGCGCGCTGACGCGCGGCGGCGGCGACCTCCACCGCCGGCGCATGGCGGTGAAGGGTACCGCGCTGGCCGCGGCCATCCTGCTGGTTTTCGCCTTCATCGGCGATTGGCTGCTCACCACCTTGGGTATCAGCCTGCCGGCCTTCAAGATCGCGGGCGGCGTGTTGCTGTTCCTGATCGCCATCGACATGGTGTTCGCCCGCCAATCCGGCGGGCGCTCCGCCACGGGGCGCGAACAGGAGGAGGCGCGCCACAAGGAGGACATCTCCGTGTTCCCCCTGGCCTTCCCGCTGATCGCGGGCCCGGGCGCGCTCACCACCATCCTGCTGATGGTGGGGGAGAGCCGCGGTCACCCGCTGTACTTCGCGGCCATGATAGGCGTGCTGCTCTCGATCTTGTTGGTGACCTTGCTATGCCTGCTGGCCGCCGGTCACCTGATGAAACTGCTGGGGGAGACCGGCGCCAACGTCATGGACCGCCTGTTCGGCGTGATACTGGCGGCGCTGGCCGTGCAATTCATCTTGGACGGCGCACGGGCGGTGTTCCTGCCCGGCGCGTAAAGACATTATTGTTTTGAAGGCGGAAGTGATTGTGACGGATCTCCCCCGTCCTTGAGGTACTTGGCCAAGGCCGCGTCCTGCTTGGCTGCGTCGGCGTCGCCCAGCGCCTGGTCCGCCTGAGCGAGCTCGTCCAGCATGCGCAGCGAATCGCTGCTGTCATACATCCACAGGCGCACCTGCAAGGCGCGCCGCAGGTGGTCGCGGGCGCCGCTCCAGTCCGCGTGGGAGAGCAACAGGCCGCCCCATTCTTCGTGAGCCGCGGCGATGCCGGGGCGGTAGTAAGCCGTCTGATAATGGGCGAGGGCGTCGGCATACAGCGCCTCCGCCTTGGTGGGTTCCGTCTCGGCCTTGGCCTGCAGGCGTTCCAGGCGCGCCGCGGTGAGGTCGTCCTTGGCTTGGCCCACCGCCTGGTTGAGTTTCGCGAGCCACTGGCCGGTATCGTCCGCCTTTAGGTCGAACGCCGCCTGGGTGCGGGCGAAGAGCGCGGCGCTGTGTACGTCCGCGGGGGTCGTGGCGTCGTTCAACAAACCGTCGAGCTTGGCGGCGGCCGCGGCGGGGTCCGGGGTCTGCAGATCGGCGTAGGCGTCCAGCAGTGTCACCCGGGATGCGAGTGCGGCGAGCGGCTTGTGGTCCGTCACCAGGCTGTGGGCCTCGGCGAGGTAATCCCGGGCCGCCGGCACGTCACCCTGCAGCAGTGCGCAGTCCGCCATGTCGATGAGCGTCTCCGCCTCTCCGTTCAGGTCGTCCAGGCTGCGGTATTGCATGAGTGCGCGGCCGAAGAAGGTGCGCGCTTCCACGTAGCGGTTATCCGAGTAGGCCAGCATGGCGTTGGACATGTAGGTGCCGGTCTGGGTGACGGTGGCCGGCACTTGCACGGGGCGGCTGCCGCAGCCGGCGGCGGCGAGCGCGAGGAATAGTGGTACGGTTCTACGCATGGCTTAGGGGGGCGGCTGCACGGGCGTGAGGGTCGTTTCCGGCTTCTTCGCCACCGACGAGGAGATGGGCCAGGTGTTCTGGATGGCCTGCAACGTCGAATCCACTTGGTCCAGCACCTGCCGCGTGCGCACCACCAGGTCCGGCAGCGACTGCATCTGGTAGTTCACCGTGCCCATGGTGGTGTTGAGCTGGGTCACGAGTTTGCGGGTCTGGGCGAGCAGCACCGGCATGTCGGCCGACGCGGCGTTGGCGTTTTTGATGAGGGGCTGCAGTTCGGCGACCCGCGCCTGGGTCTCCTTCAGGGTCGCGGCCAGGGACTCCACGGCGTGGGAATCCGCGAACTGGCCGGTGATGGTCTTGAGGTTGGCGCTCACGGTAGCGAGGTTGTTCACCAGCGCGTGCAGGTCCTTGGGGTCGATGGAGTGGCTCAGGTCGTTGATCTGCGCCAGCGTCGACTTCACGTCCACCAGCACCGGCGAGACCTGGCTCATCATCTGGTCCACGGACATGGGCTGGAGCATAGGAATCTCTGCGCCGTTGGCCACCATGGGCTTGTCCGTGGAACCGGGCTTGATGGTGATGGCAGCGTTGCCGATCACCGAGAGCTTGCTGATCTCGGCGGTGGAGTCGGTGCGGATCAGGCGGTGGAATCGTTCCAGCAGCTCCATGGTCACGGCGATGCGGTTGTCAGGGCTCAGATTCAGGTCGGTCACCTTGCCGACGTTCAGGCCGTAGACCATCACCGGCGTGTCCTTGCTCACCCCCGTGGCGTCGCTGATATAGGCGTGCACGGTGAACTTGGGCTCGAAGAAGCGCCGCGTCTGCTCGTTGTAGGACAGGATGAAGATCAGGATCAGCACGGCCACGAGCACGAACACGCCCACCAGGCGCTCGCGCGCCGTGTAGTTCAGGCGGTGGATGTAATGGACTTGTTCTTTCTCGGCCACCTTAGTACCCCTCAAGCCGCATCCAGGAACGCACGTACCGCGGCGTCGTCCGAATCCGCGAACGCCTTCCAATTGGCGTAGCGCAGCACGCCGCCCGGGTGCAGGAAGATGATCTCGTCGGCGTGGCGCTTCACGAAGCCCAGGTTATGGGTAGCGATGAGCACCGCGAGGCTGCGTTCCCGGGAGAGCCTGACGTAGATGTCCGATTCCCGTTCACGGCAGGCGTTATCGGTCATGTGGAACGGTTCGTCCAGGAACATCAGTTCCGGCGACAGCATGAGGCAGCGGGCGATGGCGAGCAAGAGGCGCTCGTGCTGGTTGAGGAAGGCGGGCAGGACGTCGTCCCGCCCCGGGTAGTTCAGGAACTTGAGCGTCTCCAGCGCACTCGCGCGTATCTCGAGATTGTGCCCGAGGCGGTGGTACATGGCCGGCAGGGTCACGTTGGTCAGACCCGTGACCACCGACAGCAGCGGCGCCCCCTCCTTGATGTAGGCGGCCTTGAGGCGGAGCGCGCGCCGCGATTCCGGTCCGAGCCGGGAAGCTTCCTGGCCGAAGAGCTTGAGCTTGCCGCCCGCGGGCGGATCCACCGCCGCTAGGGTGCGCAGGTAGGCGGTCTTGCCACTCCCATTGGGGCCCACCAGGCACACTACGCGGCCGCCGGCGATGCGGCAGGAGAGGCCGTGCTCGAACGCGCTGCCGTCGGCGCGCAGCGGCTGCAGATCTTCGGCCTCGATGAGCGCGGCGGCGGTCATGACAGCACCGCGATGATGCCGTCGGTGGCGAACACCAGCACCAAGCCGGTGACGATGGCCTTCTGAGTCTGCTGCGGCAGCTCGGTGGAGGAGGCGCGCACCTTGAGGCCGTGGTAACAGGCTGTGCCGGCGATGATGATGCCGAACAGCAGGTTCTTGATCATGAACAGGATCACTTGCTCGGGCCCGATGGCTTCGGCCAGCTTCTTCAGCTGGTGGGTGCTCCCCCCCGGCGAGATGAGGTCGTTGAGGAAGACGCCGCCGAACAGGGCCACCAGGGCGAAGTAAACGGCGAGGGTGAACTGCGCGAAAGCCGCGCCGATGATGCGTGGGGTCACGAAGAACTCGTTGACGTTGATACCGAGGAGTTCGAGCCCCTCCACCTCGCCGCGCAACTTCATGGACCCCAGGTCCACGGCGATGGCGGAGCCGGACCGACCGATGAGCACGATGGCGGTGAGGATGGAGGAGAGCTCCACGCCGACGATGTTGGTGAGCAGCGCCGCCACGTCCGACTCGCTGCCGATGGCGGTGGCGAGCTTCAGCATCTGCGAGGTGATGGACAACCCCACGGCGAGCCCCAGGAAGGTGATCACCGGCAGCGCGTCCACGCCCGTGAAGATGATCTGGCCGTAGAGGTTCTGCAGCGTGGCGCGGTTGAAGACGCGTCCGCGCCGGGCCCAATCGCGGAAAGCGCGGACCAGGAAGTTGATGAGATCCACGACGTAGCCGCCCACCGAAAGGGTGCGCCGGCCGGTCCAGCCGGCGATCCCGCCTAGGCGGCTTGATTGCGTCTCAGCCGTGACCATGGTCCGCATTATGTCGGGAAGGGGAAGACAGCCTAGAAGATGCGCCCTGGGGCTGCAATAGCCGCCGCATCAGCGGCGCCGGAACAAGAGGTCGTACACCCCATGGCCGAGCTTCAAGCCGCGGCGTTCGAACTTGGTCTCGGGCCGTTCCACGGGTCGAGGCGCGTAGCCGCCCCCGGGCGCCGCGTTCTCGAAATCCGGCGAGGCGTCGAGCACCTCGAGCGCGTGGCGCGCGTAATCCTCCCAGTCGGTGGCGAAGTGCAGCCGGCCGCCGCTCTTGAGCTTGCGGGCCAGGAGTGCCGCGAACTCCGGCTGCAGGAGGCGGCGCTTGTGGTGGCGCTTCTTGGGCCAGGGATCAGGGAAATAGATGAGCACCGCGTCGAGCCCGGCGTCGGGCAGCCTCTCCTTCAGCACCGCCACCGCGTCCTCCGCGACCACGCGCACGTTAGCGAGGCGTTCCGCGTCCAGCGTCATGAGCAGACGGCCGACGCCGGGCCGGTGGACTTCCAGTCCCAGGAAATCCTGTTCCGGGTGGCGGCGCGCCAGTTCTGCGAGCGTATGGCCGTCGCCGAAGCCGATCTCGAGGCTGCGATGCGCCTCGCGGCCGAAGAGACGCACGAGATCGATGGAGCCCGGGGATGCCGTGTAGCGGGGCAGGAGTTCCTTAAGAGCGCGCGTCTGGCCTACAGTCATACGCCCTTGTCGTAGTACAAAACTCCTGACCCGTCTGGGTTCTGGACTGAACATGTTCAGAAGAACAAACCATCCAACGGCGAAGACGCGGAGGCGAAGCGCTTGCGCGGGATCCGGCCGGCGAGGTAGGCCTCGCGTCCCGCCTCGATGGCTTTCTTCATGGCCGAGGCCATGAGCACCGGATCCTTGGCGAGGGCCACGGCGGTATTCATGAGCACGCCGTCGCAACCCAATTCCATGGCGATGGCGGCGTCGGAGGCGGTGCCCACACCGGCGTCCACCAGGATCGGTACCCGCGCCTGCTCGACGATGGTGAGGATGTTGTAGGGACTGCGTATCCCCAGGCCCGAACCGATGGGCGCGCCGAGCGGCATCACTGCCACACAGCCCATTTCCTCCAAGCGCTTCGCCACCAGAGGGTCGTCGGTGGTGTAGACCATCACCTCGAAACCCTCCTTCACCAGAATCTCGGCAGCCTTCAGGGTCTCGCTCACGTCCGGGTAGAGGGTCTTCTCGTCGCCCAGCACCTCGAGCTTGACGAGCTTGTGTCCGTCCAGGAGTTCCCGCGCCAGGCGGCAGGTGCGCACCGCGTCCTCGGCGCTGTAGCAGCCGGCGGTATTGGGCAGGATGGTGTACTTCGCAGGCGGCAGCACCTCCAGCAGGTTCGGCTCGTCCTGCTTCTGGTCGAGGTTGCTGCGGCGCACCGCTACCGTGACGATCTCGGCTCCACTCGCCTCCACCGCGCGCCGCGTCTCCTCCAGGTCCCTGTACTTGCCGGTGCCGATCAAGAGGCGCGAACGGAAGTGCCGGCCGGCGACCGTGAAGGTGTCGGCGTCGGGGAGATAAGGCTTTGAGACGGTGTTCATGGATTGCTACGCTCATTTGAGTATCAAATTATGGGCTCTCTCAGGCTCTATGTGACAAGACGTCCATGTCTTGCTTTGCTCGCGGGCGAAGCTTGCTTCGCCTCGCTCGCCAACACGACATCCATGTCGTGCGTTCGCAGCAAACGAAACTGCGCTTCGTTTGCTGCTCACCCCCCGCCCACTGCGTGAATGATTTCCACCTTGTCACCTTCATTGATACGCCGTTCTGCATAGGTACTGCGCGGCAGGATCTCGCCGTTCACTTCCATGGCGATGCGCTTGCCCGTGAGTGCCAGCTGCTCCACCAGTTCCCGGGCGGTGCAGTCGCCGGGGAGTTCGGTGGCGGTGCCGTTGAGGACGATCTGCATGGGTGCCGAAAGGAGTGGGGAAACGGAGATTTTACCGCAAGCGCCCTTACGGGTATTGGTGCCGTTTGACAGCCCCCTGGGCGCCGCTAGAATGGGCTACCCGCGCGGGTGTAGTTCAATGGTAGAACTTCAGGTTCCCAACCTGATAACGTGGGTTCGATTCCCATCACCCGCTCCAATTTGCTACCTGGTCTAGTGACTGTTTTGAACTCGAAGCGATCCAAATTCGCCAATTTCCTCGTCAGTCAATTATTCTTATGTAACGCGCCAGGGTCGGCGTCTGTCCTAGAATTAACCTGACAGGGTCGTTGGGGTTAACTATGAGTCTCGGCTGGCTCCGTCGTCAGTTTAATTCACCGGCCTCAACCCGTGGCGACAACCGCTATGAGGACCTGATTGAGCAGGCCGTATTCGGCGTTGTCGTGCGCCGTCCCGACCGGAGCATCGTGCTGGTGAACGCGGCCTTCTGCCGCATCACGGGCTACACGGCTGAAGAATTGCTGCAGATGGAGACGACCAATCGCTTGTTGAAGCCCGAGGACACGGTCGCGTCCGACAGCGTCGAGACACTTAAACCAGGCGAGTCTATGCAAATGGAGACCGAGTTGCGGCGTAAGGACGGCAGCTTCGTGCCGATTGAGGCAACAACCCTGCGGCTGCTCAACGGCAATCTGCAATCAACATTGCAGGACATCACCGATCGGCGACGTGCCGAGAAGGCGCGTGCCGAAAGCGAACAGCGCTACCAGGACCTGGTGGAGCAGGCGCTGGAAGGCATCCTGGTGCGCCGGCACTCCGGCGAGTTCTTGTATGTGAACCCGGCGTTCTGTCGGATGTTGGGGTACTCCCGCGGGGCACTCCTAGGCATGAGCATCCGCGACGTGGTGCACACGGAAGATGCCGCCACCATAGAACAAGTACAGCGACTCACCCCGGGTGAAAGCGCGCGGACGGAGAAGCGCATGCGCCACAAGGACGGACACGTGGTGCATGTGGAAGTGAGCGCGCATCGCTTGCCGAACGGGGACGTCCAGTCCACGGTGCAGGATGTGAGCGAGAGCCGGCGTGCGGAGGAACGTTTCCGCACCATGGTGGAGGGCTCGCCCAATGCCATGCTGATGGTGAGCGAACGGGGTCTGATCGTCCTCGCCAATCCCCAGACCGAGAGACTTTTCGGCTACCGTGGCGAGGAGCTCCTGGGTCAGTCCATCGAGATGCTGGTGCCGCGGAGCTCTCGCGACCGGCATCCGCGCCTCCGTGCGGACTATCAGCGTGAACCCCAGATGCGCAGCATGGGTGCGGGACGCGACCTCCACGGCCTGCGCAAGGACGGCACCGAAGTGCCGGTGGAGATCGGCCTGAATCCCATCGAGACCCCCGGTGGACGCTTCGTGTTGGCCTCCATCATCGACATCAGCGAGCGCAAGGCGGCGGAGGCGCGGGATCGGGAGCATCAGGAAGAGATGCGCGTGATGTCGCAACGGCTGCTGGAGGCCCAGGAGACGGAGCGGCGCGCCATCGCCCGGGAATTGCACGACGAGGTGGGTCAGGCGCTCACCGCCACCCGCCTCAACCTGCAGCAGCTGGTGCAGGAAGCGGGTCAAGGAGGATTGAGCAAGCGGGCAGAGGAAGCCTCGGCCATGGTGGCACAGCTGCTGCAACAAGTGCGCCAGCTGTCCCTGGATCTCCATCCCTCCGTCCTGGACGATCTCGGCTTGGCGGCAGCGCTGAACTGGGTGGTGCGCACCCGGGCCGGCGGCGACATCCAAGTTCACTTGGAGCTGGCGGAAGGGCTGCCGCGCTTCGCCGAGGTCACCGAGCACACCGCTTTCCGGGTATGCCAGGAGGCGCTGTCCAATGTTTTGCGCCACTCCGGTGCCCGCAAGGTCACCGTGATTTTGAGATATGCAGGTGATTCCCTGGAACTTGTAATCAGCGACGATGGCTGCGGTTTCGAGCCGGACGCTGCATATAAGCACGCCCATGAAGGCAAGAGCCTCGGAGTCTTGGGTATGCGCGAGCGGGTGCGGCTCGCGGGGGGGCGGATTGCGATAGAATCAAACTTGGGAAAAGGGACCCACGTGCAGGTGTGGCTCCCGGCGATGCGGCGCGCACCTTGATGCATCAGGGACGGTACTAGAGGTAGCGGAACATGAAGATACTAGTGGCGGACGATCACACCTTGATGCGTGCAGGCCTGGTCTCGCTCATCGCGCGTATGCCGGAGATGGAAGTGGTGGCGGAGGCGGAGGACGGACGCCAGGCGCTGCGGTTAGTCCGCGACCTAAAGCCCGACATCGTGCTCATGGACATCGCCATGCCGGGGCTGAACGGCCTGGAGTCGGCGGAGCGCATCCACGGCATCCTGCCCGCCGTGAAGATCATCATCCTCTCCATGCACGCCAGCGAAGAGTACGTGGCCCAGGCCCTGAAGGCCGGTGCTTCCGGTTATCTCCTGAAGGACGCCGCCACCGCCGAGTTGGAGATGGCCCTGAAGTCGGTGTCCATGGGCCAGTTCTACCTGAGCCCGGCCATCTCGCGGCAGGTGGTGGACACCATGCTCCACGGCGGCCCCACGGGCCTCGACCTGCTGACGCCGCGCCAGCGTGAGATCCTGCAGCTCGTCGCCGAGGGTAAGTCCACCCGCGAGATCGCCGAGATCCTGCACCTGTCGGTCAAGACCGTGGAGACCCACCGGGCTCAGCTCATGGACCGCTTGGATATACATGACGTCGCGGGCTTGATCCGCTATGCGCTGCGCAAGGGCCTGGTCACTAACGACCGCTGACCCCCTTGGGCCCGGCGGGTCTGGCATTTTTCACCCGACATATGACATCAGGGATTCCCTGAGCCTGAATCAGGGTCTCCCCAATGCCGTTTTTAACCCCCGAGGCGCAGAGTTTGGGCCGTACCTGGAGCTCTGGCGGATGACCACGGAAGGCCTCGAACAAGGATGTCCACCGCCAGGGCCCCTAGGATTCAGGGAAGGGATTCCCATCGACATAAAGGCCCGAAACCGTATGCGTGCGATCTTGGTGGACGACTATCCGCCGTTCCTTGCCGCCCTGGCTGCGCTCTTGCGCAGCCAGTCCGCAATCGAGGTGGTGGGGCAGGCCCACAGCGGCACCGACGGGCTCAAACTCGTGGCGGAGCTCGACCCCGATCTGGTGCTGGTAGACTACAGCATGCCCGACATGGACGGCATCACGGTCACCCGTCTGCTCAAGGCCGGTGCCCGTCCACCCAAGGTGGTGATCGTCACCTCCCATGCGGAGCCTGAATATAAGGAATTGGCCTTGCACGCGGGCGCCGACGGCTTCGTGGTGAAGTCCGAGGTGCACCAGGACCTCCTGCCGCTGCTGCGAAGCCTCACGGGCTGACCTAAGCCCATACAGGTCAAGGATTGACCCCATGGATCCCAAAGCCACAGCACCGCTGTCTCTCTCGCCATCCAAACCCGCTGGACTTCCTGCCGAGCGGACGCAGTGCGAGCTGGATCTCACCGCCCTCCTGGAGGGCGAGAAGCGGCTATTCGAGCGCATTGCGGCGAACACCGATCTCGACGCGGTGCTGGACGAGGTCGCCCGTCTCTGGCAGAAGCATTCCAACCATTATCCCTATTGCTCGGTGATGCTCGCGAACGATTCAGGTGACAGCCTGGAACTCGCAGCGGCACCAGGGCTGCCGCTCAGCTTCCGGGGCCTACGCGGCCACACCGCGGTGAGCCCGGATTCGAATGCCTGCGGCGTGGCAGGCTGGAACAAGCACAGCTTGGTGGTGGAAGATATTGCGGCTGACGGGCATTGGAAGCATCATGCCGCCGGCCTGCTCGACGCAGGGCTACATGCCGGCTGGGCCGAACCCATCCTCTCCGCCCGCGGTCGCCTGCTCGGTGTGATCGCCGTCTATGCACCCGAAACCACGAGTCCCTCGTCCGACGAGCGCATGTTGATGGAGCGTCTGGTGCACTATGCGCGCATCGCCGTGGAGCGCGACGGGGCGGCGCGCACCATCGCGCGCCTGTCGAACAGTGACGCGCTCACCGGCCTGCCCAACCGCTCCGCGCTGCTCGACCGTCTGGACGGCGCGTTGCTGGACGACACAGGTAAAGGCCGTGCAACGGCGCTGCTGCTCTTCAACCTCGACGGCATGAAACAGATCAACGACACCCTGGGTTATGAGTTCGGTGACCGTTGCATCAAGAGCCTGACGCTGCGCTTGCAGCAGGAATTACCGGCAGGCGCGGTCTTCGCGCGGGTGGGTGGCGACGAGTTCGGCGTGGTGCTGCAAGGGGTGAAGGACGAAGACGTGCCGCACGGCTCTGCCCAGTCGCTGCTGGAGAAGATCACCCAGCCATTGTGCATCGATGAGCGCGACGTGTTCCTCACCGCGAGCCTGGGAGCCAGCATCGGTCCCCGGGACGGGATCGATGCCGATACGCTCTTCAAGCGCGCCGATGCCGCGCTCCACCACGCCAAGCAGCGCGGGCGCAACGGTTTCCAATTCTACGCGGCCCACCTGGATGCTTCGGCGGCGCGCCGCCTCGCGTTGCTCGCGGACGTGCGCCACGCGTTGCAGCGCGGCGAGTTCCATCTCGAGTACCAGCCGCAGGTGGAACTGGAGACCGGCCGTATCCGCGGAGCCGAGGCGTTGCTGCGCTGGGAGCATCCCGGGCACGGCATGGTGGAACCCAGTGAGTTCATCCCGCTGCTGGAGGAGACCGGCCTCATCATCCCGGTGGGGGACTGGGTGCTGGCCCGGGTGTGCGGGGACCTCGGGCAGTTACGCGCACAGGGCCTCAATCCGCCGCGTGTGGCCGTGAACCTCTCCGCCCGGCAGTTCCTGCAACAGGACCTGCCGGCACGGGTCGAGCTCAGACTCGTCGAGCACCAGGTGCCGGCGGACCGGCTCACTCTGGAGATCACTGAGACACTGCTGATGCGCGATCCCGAGGGCGCGGTAGAGGTGCTGCACGCGCTCAAGGCCATTGGGGTAACCGTGGCGCTGGACGATTTCGGTACCGGCTATTCGTCCCTGAGTT
>DATGHI010000036.1:0-3422 GCA_035308065.1 Gammaproteobacteria bacterium
CGTGGCGGGCATGGCGGCCTGCTGGCCCTCGAACCACAGGGGCCGGGTGTCCAATTCCTTGCGTGCGCCGAACTCCTTGGTGAGGCCGCCGATGACCCGGTCCAGGAGTTCGTAGTGGCCTTCGCCTGAGACTTCGCCCACCACCTTGCCGGCGGGATCGATGACCGTGAGCGTAGGCCAACCGGTGGCGCCGAACTCGTTCCAGATGGCGAGGTCGTGATCGTTGACCACCGGGTGCTTGAGGCCATAGCGCTGCACGATGGCGGCGATGTGCGCAGTCTTGCCCTCGGTGGCGAACTTGGCGGAATGCACGCCGACGATGACGAGGCTGTGGGGATACTTCGCCTCGAGCCTCTTGAGGTCCGGGATCACGTGGAAACAGTTGATGCAGCCGTAGGTCCAGAAATCCAGCAACACCACCTTGCCGCGCAGTTGCGCGAGGCTCAAAGGTTTGCCGCCGGTGTTGATCCAATCGAGCCCCGTGGGGAACTCCGGCGCCGTCTGCTTGCCGGCGTAACTCTCGGGCACTTCCGCCGCCACCACCATGGCGAGGGGCCCGACACCGCCGGCCCAGCGCAGGCCGGCCACCAGCATGCCGGCGATGAGCAGGGCGAGGATGAGGAAGGTGGTTTTCTTCAGGGTCTGCATGAGGTAGTGCAAGGGGCTCGTTCCTGTTCGGTCATGGCATCAAGACCCGTCGGCCCCGGGGCTTATTTCAACCTGGCGCGTCGAAGATCAGGCTGCAGCAGGTGACGCCGCCCTCGGCCTTCTCGGTCTCGGACATGTCCACCGCGTGCACCTCTAGCCCGAGCCGCTCCAGGCGCGCGCGGGTGCGCGGGAAGGACCGGGGATAGACCAACGCCTCGCCCACCAGCACGGCGTTGCCGGCGTGGGGCTCCGCCAGATCCACCTCGGCGAACTCCACGTCCCTGAACGCGGCCATGTCCGCCCAGGCGGGATTGATGAGGAGGCGCCTGGTTGCCACCAGCGTCACGGCGGTCTTGAGATGCAGGCAACCGGTGAGCTTTACGCCCTCGACCGTGTAGCCGAATGGTTTTAGAAGGACCGCCAGCTGCTCCAGGCCGGCGCGGTTGCTGCGCTCCGACAGACCCACGTATACACGGCGTCCGATACGCAGGACGTCGCCGCCGTCCAACGTCGCCGGCTCCTCCAGGAACGCCAGCCGCCGGTATTGCGCGAGGCACACGGCCATGGACTCGGTCTCGGCTCGACGCGATTCCGCCCCCGGTCGGGTGATGACCGCCACCTCATCCACCACCACGGCCGCATCCTCCACGAACACCGCATCCGGGTTCTCGGGCAGGGGCGGCAAAGCCTGAACGCGGCAACCCAACACGGTGAGGGTCTCGATGTAGCGCGCGTGCTGTTGCCGAGCTTTCTCCAGGTCGATGGAGACTCGCTGCTGAAAGCTGAGTTCGCAGCGTTCCAACGAGGGGCTCACATCCCGGACCAGGGCGATACGCGACATTTGGGCCTTAAATCGGTGAATTTTCCTGTCGGAACTATGTCCTACGTCGTCTGCAAAAGTCCATCCTGGCCTTTTGCAGACTCAGCGAGTCCGGCACAGGTCCGGACTCGCCTCCGACGAATCAGGCACAACAGTGCCTGATTCGCGTGCGGCGCATCCTTGCGCCGCGAAGCTCCGCGAGCGGAGCTTCGTCTTTTTTAGTAGCATCGGGCAAACCGTGCCGCGCCGGCACGCCAGAATCAGTCCGCTTCCAGGGGTAAACCGCATGGGCATTGCCACGAACACCACCGATCGCCGCAGCCTAGGGCTCGCCACCACCACCTCCATCGTGCTCGGCAACATGGTGGGGTCGGGCGTGTTCCTCCTGCCCGCCAGTATGGCGGCCTACGGCGCCTACAGCCTGTGGGGCTGGGGTGTGAGCACCGTGGGCGCCCTGTTCCTGGCCTGGGTGTTCAGCAACCTGTCGCGGCGGTTACCGAAGGCCGGCGGACCCTATGCCTATCCGCGTGAAGCCTTCGGCGACTTCGCCGGCTTCCAGATAGCCTGGATCTATTGGCTGAGCATCGTCGGCACCAACGCCGCCATCGCGGTGGCCTTCGCGAGCTATCTCGTCACCTTCATCCCGTCGCTCGCCACGAGTTCGGTGGCCGGGACGCTGGCCGCTCTCGCCGCCACCTGGTTCCTGACCGGCATCAACATCCTGGGCGTGAAGGCCGCCGGCCGCCTGCAGCTCATCACCGTGATCCTCAAGCTCACGCCGCTGGTGGCGCTGGCATTCTTCGGCATCGGCCATTTCAGCGCCGCCACCTTCAACTCAGGCCACCCCACCGAAGGCCCGCTCTCCGCGATCAACAGCACGGCTGCGCTCGCCATGTGGGCGTTCCTGGGCCTCGAGTGCGCCACGGTGCCGGCGGACCATGTGAAGGATCCGGAGAAGACCATCCCCCGCGCCACCCTTCTCGGCACGGTGATCGCCGGCGCCTTCTATATCGTCTGCACCTCGGTGGTGATGGGCATCATCCCCGCCGACGTGCTGGCGAAGTCCAACGCGCCCTTCGCCGATGCCGCTGCGCTGCTGTGGGGTGGTTGGGCCGGCAAGCTCATCGCGGCCACCGCTCTCATCTCCTGCTTCGGCGCACTGAACGGCTGGATCCTGATGCAAGGCCAGTTGCCGCAGGCCGTCGCCAACAACGGTCTCTTCCCGAAGGTGCTGGCCAAGGAAGGCAGGTTCGGCACGCCGGTCACCGCGCTCATCGTCTCCAGCCTCATCGCCAGCGGTCTCTTGCTCATGAGCATGGTCGGCAGCATGTTGAACGGAGGTCTCGGGCAGACGTTGGTGCAGATGTTCAATATCCTGATCCTCATCACCACCTTCTTCACCCTGGTGCCGTACATGCTCTGTGCCCTGGCGGACATCGTGTTGAGCCGCCGCGACAAACGGGCCAGCAACGTGCGCATGCGCGACGTGGTGATCGCTGGCGCTGCCTTCGTGTTCGGCATCTGGGCCTGCTACGGCACCGGCAAGGATTCGCTGTTCTACGGCACGCTGATGCTCCTGGCGGGCCTGCCCATCTACGTGTGGCAGAGCGGCCGGGCCAACAAGACCAAGTGAGAATGTGAGTCGCTGCTTAGGCTGCGGCGCGGAGTTCCCGGACCGGGACGGCCCGACCCACCGCTACATGGAATCGAGTCCCGCCTGCTGGGCCGCCTATGGCGAGGTGCTAGAGCGGGAATATTCCGATCCGGGCTACTATCGGGTACACCGCCTGAGCGTGGACGCTTATGCGGTCCAGCATCCGGGCCGCCCCTCACCCCAGACCATCCAGTCCGTGAACCTGCACCTTATCCGCCTGTGCTGCCTGGTGGAAAAGTCTCTGCCCATGGAAAAAGCCAACGACCTCATGCTGGCCGCGACAGGGCAGAAGCAGCGGTA
>DATGHI010000037.1:0-2763 GCA_035308065.1 Gammaproteobacteria bacterium
GCGCGCGGGCTTCCCGGCCAGGGCGTTCTTCCGCTCCCGCTCGATCATCTCCACCACGTCGGCGTGCAGGGTGAAGGGCGACTGCTTGAGCTTGGAGAGCTTGTGCAGTTTGCCCAGGCTCGTGAGCTGCAGGAAGATGCGGTTCACGTCCTCGCCCACGTCCTCGTCGGCGGTGAACAGGCTGTAGTCGGTGTAGATGCGCGCGGTGCGCGGGTGGTAGTTGCCGGTGCCGAGGTGCACGTAGCGGCGCAGGTGGCGGCCCTCGCGGCGCACCACCAGGATCATCTTGGCGTGGGTCTTGTAGCCCACGATGCCGTACACCACGTGGGCGCCGGCCTCCTGCAGGCGGTTGGCGAGCGCGATGTTGTCCGCTTCGTCGAAGCGGGCGCGCAGCTCGATCACCACCGTCACCTCCTTGCCGGCATGAGCCGCGGCCAGCAGCGCGTCCACGATGGGCGAATCCGGACCGGTGCGGTACAGCGTCTGCTTGATGGCCAGCACCTTGGGGTCCACCGACGCCTGGCGCAGGAAGTCCAGCACCGGAGTGAAGGATTCGTAGGGGTGGTGCAGCAGCACGTCCTTCTCGAGCAGCACGTCGCAGATGTCCTTGCTGCCGACGAGGGACTTCGGAACCCCCGGAGTGAACGGCGGGTACTTGAGTTCGGGGCGGTCCACCATGTCGTATACGGCATCCAGGCGGCTCACGTTCACGGGGCCGGCCACGGTGAAGAGGTCCTCCGGGGCGAGCTCGAACTCGGAGAGCAGGAAGGCCGCGGTCTCCTCCGGACATTCCTCGGAGACCTCGAGGCGCACCGCGTCGCCGTAGCGGCGTGAAGCGAGTTCACCCTGCACGGCGCGCAGCATGTCGTCGATGTCTTCCTCGTCCACGTACAGGTCGCTGTTGCGCGTCACCCGGAACTGGTAGCAGCCCGCCACCATCATGCCCGGGAAGAGGTCCTCCACGTAGGCGTGGATGATGGAAGACAGCAGCACGAACTGGTGGCCACCCTTGTCGGTGGGGATCTGGATGACGCGAGGTAGGGAGCGCGGCGCCTGTACCACCGCCATGCCGCTGTTGCGGCCGAAGGCGTCCTTGCCTTCCAGGGAGACGATGAAGTTCAGGCTCTTGTTGAGGATGCGCGGAAAGGGATGGGAGGGGTCGAGTCCCATGGGGCTCAAGACCGGCAGCACCTCCTCTTCGAAGTACTTGCGCAGCCAGGCTTCCTGAGCCGAGTTCCATTCGCTGCGCTTCAGCACCCGGATGTCGGCCTTCTCCAGGGCCGGGATCAGCAGCTCATTGAGGGTCTGGTACTGGTGGCGCACCAGGTCGCGGGCCTCCTCGCTGATGGAGTGCACCGCCTCGGAGGCCGGCAGGTCGTCCGGCCCGAGGGGCGCCGAGGCGAGCTCCAGGCGCTGCTTCAGGCCCGCCATGCGGATCTCGAAGAATTCGTCCAGGTTGGTGGAGGCGATGCACAGGAAGCGCAGCCGCTCCAGAAGCGGCACCGTGCCGTCCTGAGCGAGATCCAGCACCCGACGGTTGAACGCCAACTGGCTCAACTCGCGGTTGATGTAGAGGCCAGGCTGGTTGAGATCGACGGTATCCACGGCGGCCTATATGCCCATATTTGCTTGACAAGCATATGACATGCCGCCTCCTTGTTGTTAACGGGACAACAGATGGGCCGAAACCCCTCTGTTTCCCCGGGTTTTACGCCGGCCCAATGTCGCTTTTTTGTTGTCACACGCAATTCGTCATTTTGTAACAAACCTGTCATGCGCCGTCCTTAACCTTGCCGCCTATCCGGCCGTGGGGTCGGCAGATTTGCGTCTATTCAAGACGGTTTCATTACTCAAGGAGATCACTGACATGCGCAAGAATAATCTCTTGGTTTCCCTGGCGGTGAGTGTGGCCCTCATGGCCCCGTTGGCTGCCCACGCCGACGCCGGCGACTCCACCATCGGCGGCTTGATCTACACTGACTTCACCAGCGTCAGCACTACGCAGGACGCGCCTGTCGTCCCGACCGGCAAGTCGACCCCGACGACCGGCGATATCGATCCCAATGGCTTGGGTCTCGACGTGAAGCGCGGTTACTTCATCGTGAACCATACGTTTGACGACATTTGGTCCGCCAACCTGACCACCGACTTCAACTTTGCCAGCTACAAGGCCGCTTCCACCTCCACGGTGACCGGCGGCGCCACGGGCGAGACGGTGGCCACCACCACGACCGTGACCACCCCTGAGAACCAGCTCTTCGTCAAGAAGATCTACGTGCAGGGCAAGTTCGACCCGATGGTGGTCCTCAAGGTCGGCTCCTCCGACATGCCCTGGATCCCGTTCGCGGAAGGCGTCTATGGCTACCGCTTCGTGGAGAACACCCTGATCGACCGCACCATCGGCGGCGTCAACAGCAGCTTCGGCAACTCGGCCGACTGGGGCGTCAACCTGTCCGGCGGCAACTCGATGTGGAGCTATTCGGCCTCGATCGTGAACGGCAATGGCTACAAGAACCCGAGCCGCAGCAAGAGCATGGACGAGGAAGCCCGTGTGGCGTTTACCCCGCTCGATGGCTCGCTGATCATCGCGGTGGGTGGGTATACCGGCAAGCGTGGCCAGGACACGGAGGCCGAAGAAGCCAAGTTGGCGCCGAACGGCCTCAACACCGTGAGCCGTACAGATTACTTGATCGCCTGGAAGAACTCCGGCCTGACCGTGGGCTTCGAGGGCTTCACCGCGAGCAAGTGGTTCGACGTGACCAA
>DATGHI010000038.1:0-2104 GCA_035308065.1 Gammaproteobacteria bacterium
GGTGCCGCCGCGGATCACCGCGCCCAGGGTGATGATGGCGTCGTAGTTACGACTGGCGGCAAGCTTGCGGGCAGCCAACGGTATCTCAAAGGCCCCGGGCACCCGCACGATGTCCAGGTCCTGGCCACTGATGCCGGCTAGGTTAAGTGTCTCCACGGCACCGGCCACGAGCTTATCCACCACGAAGTGGTTGAAGCGCGCCGCCACGATGGCGATGCGCAGGCCTTTCGCCGAGCGTCCGCCCTCGATGATTCTGTGGTTACCGGCCATAAGAAAGAACTTTTGAATTCAGGAGGCTATTTTAACCGAGAACCTATGCCTTGCGGCGGCGCACTGGAACGGAGCGGGCCAGAATGAAGCGGATGAACTGGAGCATGGCTACCAGGAGCGCGGACCCGATGAACAGGAAGAAGGGCCAGAACGCACCCAATGCCAGGGCGTTGTAGATCAGGAACAGGCCTTGGACCATCCCTAGCGAGGTGAACGACCAGAATATGATCCGGCTCGCCTCGACGCGTTCCAGCTCATCCTTATTCATGGCGAGGAAGCTGTGCGCGAACAGGGCGCAGCCTGCCAGTAGGACCACCGCCGCCGCCGCACTGCATATCCGCCAGACCAACTCATCCGCGACGCCCACCCCCAGGAGTAGCAGCCCCACGATGCAAAGCACCAGGGGCAGCAGCGACGTGCAGAGGAGGAGCTTGAGCCTGAGCTTGTCGGCCTTGGGCCAGGCGTGGACCGCAACGCCACGGCGCAGTAACACCACGCCGGTGAGCCCGGCGAAGGCCACCGCAATCTGTGCACCTTTCGAGAGGGCGTCGGCAGGTTCCATGGCCGCGCTCAGTCCGGCGTCACGTATTCGACCACTTCCAAGCCGAAACCGGAAATACCGTGCATCTTCTTGGGTTGGCTCAGCACGCGCATGCGGGTGACGCCGAGGTCCAGGAGTATCTGTGCGCCGACACCGTAAGTGCGCAGTTCCGTGGCACCGCCTTCGTCCGGCGCGGGAGCGCCGCCGGTCTTGAGGCGCTGCAACATCTCCCCGGGCTCCTCCGGTTGGCGCAGCACCACCAGCACCCCGCCCTCCTCTGCGATGCGCTTCAGGGCGTTGCGCAACGGCAGGCCAAGGCTACCCCAGCGCACGCCCAGCATGTCGCCCAGGGTGTCCTGCAGGTGCACGCGCACGAGCGTCGGCTCGCCGGGTTTCAGCTGCCCCGCCACCAGCGCCAGGTGCTGCGCCTTATTCACCCGGTCCTCGTACACCAGGCAGCGGAACTCGCCGAACTCCGTGGGCAGCTTCTGCTCCGCCACCCGCGTCACGGTCTTCTCCTTCTCGATGCGATAGCGGATGAGGTCGGCGATGGTGCCGATCTTGAGCTTGTGCTCCTTGGAGAACTTCTCAAGATCGGGACGGCGCGCCATGTGGCCGTCCTCGTTCAGGATCTCGACGATCACCGCCGCCGGTTCCAGGCCCGCGAGGCGGGCGAGATCGCAGCCTGCCTCGGTGTGGCCGGCGCGCGTGAGCACGCCGCCCGGCTGGGCCATGAGTGGGAACACGTGGCCCGGCTGCTTCAGATCCTCGGGCTTGGCGTCGGGTCGAACCGCGGTGCGCACCGTGTGGGCGCGGTCGTAGGCGGAGATGCCGGTGGTCACGCCCTCCGCCGCCTCGATGGAGACGGTGAAATTCGTGGTCAGGGCCTTGTCGGTGTCGCTCACCATCAACGGCAGGCGCAGCTGGCGGCAGCGCTCGCGGGTGAGCGTCAGGCAGATGAGGCCGCGGCCGTAGCGGGCCATGAAGTTGATGTCCTCGGGGCGCACCTTCTCCGCGGCCATGATGAGGTCGCCCTCGTTCTCCCGGTCCTCGTCGTCCATCATCACCACCATGCGGCCGGTGGCGAGTTCCGCGAGGATCTCCTCGATGCTGTTCAAGCCACGGGCGTCGGCTTTCACGACATGCGCTCCGAGAGCAGGCTTTCCACATAACGCGCCACCACGTCCACCTCCAGGTTCACCCGGCTGCCGGGTTGGTAGCTGCCGAATATTGTATGCGCCAAGGTGTGGGGGATGATGTTCACGTCGAAGACCCCGTCCTTAACGGCGTTCA
>DATGHI010000039.1:0-6599 GCA_035308065.1 Gammaproteobacteria bacterium
CAAGGCGCTCCTGGAATCCGGCGAGGACATCGGCCTTGCCACCGTCTACCGGGTGCTCACCCAGTTCGAGACCGCCGGCCTCGTGACCCGCCATCATTTCGAGGGCGGCCATTCGGTGTTCGAGCTGAACCAGGGCACCCACCACGACCACATCCTTTGTGTGAAGTGCGGGCGTGTGGACGAGTTCGTGGATCCGGAGATCGAGTCGCGCCAGAAGAAGATCGCGAGCGCCAAGGGCTACGATATGACCGATCACTCTCTTTATATCTACGGAATCTGCTCGTCCTGCCGCAAATCCCTGAAATAAATCCGTCTTGGGCCGCGACGGCGCTGCTGGCGCCGCTCGTCATCTGTCTCGCGCTCACCGCCTGCATCAGCCATGATGTGTTGGAGACCGGTCCCGACGGCAATCCCTGCATCGATCCCATCCTCATCTCGCATCGCCAGTATTCGCAGGAAGGCTTCACCCGCACCGAGACTTCGGTGAAGCTGTCCTTCTCGGTGCCGGGCTATACGTCCGATGAAGCGCGGCTGAGTAACGCCCCCTACCTCGCCGACCCCATGGCGAAAGCGCTGCGTGACTATGCCGAGGCCCATCCGCGAGCGGTGACGCCGGCGGTCGGCGGGCTCAAGAAGGTGGACGGCTGGCCTGACCCGGCTCGCTCCACGCTGCAGCATCCGGTATTGGTGTCCGCCCACGATCAAGGTTGGTTCCTGGTGGAGCCGCACCTCCTGGACAGCGGCGACGGCGGATTCTTCGTGGAGTGTCCGGCGCGAGCGAACGGCGCCGAGTGCATCCGTCACCGCAGTATGGCGGGGCTCAGCGTGGAGATCGGCATGACCGAATCGGACCTGCAGCACTGGGCGGACGCGGATGCGGCCCTGCGCACTGAATTGTTGAGCCTGCTGTCGGCCTGCATGCCCTGAGCGATATCAGGCTAGCTCACCACTTTGGAGATCATCTCCCGCGCGTGTTTCCGTGTGGTCTCGGTGATCACCACGCCTCCCAGCATCCGCGCCAATTCCTCCACCTGGGCCTTCTTATCCAGAGGCTCGATGCGCGTGAGGGTCGCGGGCCCGCGGGTCTCCTTCAGCACCCTGAGGTGTTGATGGGTCTGGGACGCCACCTGGGGCAGGTGCGTGACGCAGAGCACCTGGCGCTGGGCCGCCAGCGTCCTGAGTTGCCGGCCCACGATCTCCGCCACGCCGCCGCCGATGCCGGCGTCCACTTCGTCGAAGACCATCGAAGGTATCGCCGCCGCCTGGGCGGCGATCACCTGGATGGCGAGGGCGATGCGCGAGAGCTCGCCGCCGGATGCCACTTTAGCCAGAGGCTTCAGGGGTTGGCCCTTGTTGGCGCTGACTGTGAATTCCACCTGGTCCAACCCCCTAGGCGTGAAGCGCGCGGCATCCGGCACGCTCACCTCGATCTTGAATTGGCCACCGGCCATGCTGAGTTCCTGCATGGCGGCGCCGACCTTCTTGCCGAGATCCGCCGCGGTCTTGACGCGTTTCGCGTGCAGCTCGTCGGCGGTCTTCTTATAAGCCTCTTCCAGGCGCTTCAGTTCCGCTTCCAGTTCCTGCAGCGCCACATCGGAATTCTCCAGCTGCTTGAGCTCCGTCTGCAGCGTTTCCAGGTGGGCCAACAACTGCTCCGGTTCCACCCGATGCTTGCGGGCCAAGTCGTGCAGGCTCGCGAGACGCCCTTCCAGCCAGTCGAGCCGCTTGGGGTCGAGATCCAGGTCCGCGAGATAGCCGCGCAGGGCGTCCGCCGCCTCGGCGATTTGCACTTCCGCCTCCGCCAGGGTCTTGCGTATCTCCGCGAATTTGGGTTCCAGTTCGGTGACGGCATCGAGGGCTACGAGGGCACGGCTCACGCGCTGGTAGGCGGAGCCTTCCTCCGCCTCATAGAGTGAATCCAGCGTCGCCTGGGCGGTCTCCATGAGCTTGCCGCCGTGGGCGAGGCGCTTGTGCTCCGCGTCGACGGCTTCGGCTTCGCCGGGTTTGAGATTCAGGGCGGCGAGCTCGTTCACCTGGTGGCGCAGGAGTGAGAGGCGCGCCTCCCGGTCGCCGGCGGCGGTTCGCAGGGAGCTGAGCTTATCGTGGGCGGATTTCCAGTCTGCGTGGAGCTTCGCGGTGCGGCGCAGCAGTTCCCCGTGGTCGCCGTAGCCGTCCAGCAGCGCCATCTGTGCGCCGGCGCGCATCAGGGATTGGTGTTCGTGCTGGCCGTGGATGTCCAGCAGGGATTCGCCGATCTCCTTGAGGGATTGCAGCGGCACGCTGCGGCCGTTGATCTGGGCGCGGGAGCGGCCGTCCTTGCCGACGATGCGGCGCAAGATGCACTGGCCGTCCTCGGCCAAGTCGTTCTCCCTCAGCCAAGCGGCGGCGTCCTTGGCGTCCTTGAGGTCGAACTCGGCGCTCACCTCGGCTTTCTCGGCGCCGTGGCGGATCACGTCCACGTCGGCCCGGTCGCCGAGCACGAGCCCCAGGGCGTCCACCAGGATGGACTTGCCCGCGCCGGTCTCGCCGGTGAGCACGGTCATGCCGGGGGCGAATTCCAGTTCCAGGGCGTCGATGATGGCGAAGTCACGGATGAGGATGTGCGTCAGCATATCTAGCGAGGAATCCCTCAAAGTTGCTGCGGTTTCACGGTAAAAGGATTTACCGTCATTTTTCAATCGGCATCGATTGAAAAATGGAGAAAGCGCGGATTCACTCCGCGATTTCGAGGCTGGAAAAGCCAAGGAAGGCTTTTTCAGCTCGGATGGGGAGTCCGCGTGCTGCCCCAATGGAGCTTGGTGCGCAGGATCCTATAGTAATCGTAGCCGCGGGGATGGATGAAGGTGATGGGGCGCGCCGAGCGCTTCACCGTCACGCGCTCGCCGGCCGCGAGCGGCTGGGCGTGCTGGCCGTCCCAAGTCACCTGGGCGCGGCCGCCGTGGGTGTCGGTGACGTGGATCTCGATCTCGCTTGCCCCGGCCACCACGATGGGCCGGTCCCCCAAGGTGTGGGGGCAGATGGGCACCAGGGTGATGGCGTCCATGGCGGGGTGCAGGATGGGGCCGCCACCGGAGAGGGCGTAGGCGGTGGAACCCGTGGGGGTCGCCACCACGATGCCGTCGGCGCGGTAGGCGGTCAGGATATGGCCATCCACCCGGGTCTCGAACTCGATGAGCCGGCCGCCGTCGGCCTTCTGCACCACCACGTCGTTCAGCACCGGCGGGAAGTCTTCGTTGCCGCCGGCGCGCAGCACGCGCGAACCCAGCATCAGCCGATCCTCGCTGCTGTAATCGCCCTTCAAGATGGCGGCGATGTCGTCCTGCAGTTTCTCGGGGGTGATGTCCGCCAGGAAGCCGAGCCGTCCCAGGTTCACGCCCACCAGCGGGATGGGACGCGCGGCCACCGCATGGGCGGCCTTGAGCAGGGTGCCGTCGCCGCCCACCACGATGAGCAGGTCCGCCTGGGCCGCCAATTCCTTGAGAGGCAGGGCGCGGGCGGGAGGCGCGGCGCCGAGGGCTTCGTCCACCAGCACCGCGGCCTTCGCCGCCGCAAGCTGGGCCGCGAGCTTGCCCACCATCCGGGAGACTTCGGGATCGGAGGCGCGGCCCATGAGGCCGACGCTGGAGAAGCGGGTCGTCATAAGCTCGGCACGTTACCATGCAAGCCCGCGCGCGCCAAAGGCTTGGCGCAGCTTGTGGCGCTAAGTCCTTGACAGCAAAGGGCTCATGTTGATAGTTTGGCTTTTGGCACTCCGCCGCTTTGAGTGCCAGCAATATGAGCCCCATCCCCACGCCATGAATGCCGAGAGCACCGACAAGGCCCTGAGCGAGCGCGCCCAATACCTGCTCAAGGTGCTGGTGGAGCGCTACATCCGCGATGGCGAACCGGTGGGCTCACGCACCCTCTCCAAGGATTCCGGCCTCGACCTCAGTCCTGCCAGCATCCGCAACATCATGGCGGACCTGGAGGAGCTCGGCTTCGTCACCTCGCCCCACACCTCCTCCGGCCGCATCCCTACGGTGAAGGGCTACCGGATGTTCGTGGACACGCTGCTCAAGGTGAAGCCTCTGGACGAGCAGGAGGTGCGCCTGATGCGCAACCACCTGGACCCGGGCGAGACCAATCCCCAGGCGCTCTTGGTGTCCGCCTCCAACATGCTCTCGGCCATCACGCGCATGACCGGCGTGGTGACGCTGCCGAGGCGCGAGCACGTCTCCTGGAAGCACATCGAGTTCCTGCCGCTCACGGACAACCGGGTGCTGGTGATCCTGGTGCTGGACGATGGCGAGGTGCAGAACCGGGTGCTGCACCTGGAGCGCCCCTACGACGCTTCGGGCCTGCAGCAGATCAGCAACTATCTCAACGTCCATTTCGCCGGCCGTGACATCCACGGGCTGCGTCGCGGCCTCTTGAACGAATTGAACCGCACCCGTGAGAACATGAACGACCTGATGCGCGCCGCCATCACCATGGCGGACAAGGTGTTCCAGGCGCGCGACGGCGAGCCGACCTATATGATGGCGGGCGAGACCAACCTCATGGAGTTCGCGGAGCTCTCGGACGTGGAGAAGTTGAGGCGCCTGTTCGAGGCCTTCAACCACAAGCGCGACATCCTGCACCTGCTGGACAAGTGCATCGCCGCCGAAGGCGTGCAGATCTTCATCGGCGAGGAATCCGGTTACAAGGTTCTCGACGAGGTGAGCGTGGTGACCGCGCCCTACCGCATGGGCGAAGGGGTGATCGGGGTGCTGGGGGTCATCGGCCCCACGCGCATGGCTTACGAACGGGTCATCCCCATCGTGGACCTGACGGCGCGACTACTGTCCGCCGCCTTGAATCCCAGGAAATGAGCCTCATGGAAACCAACTCGAAGCTGCTGCGCTTGGCATAACTTCGTTGCGGTCCGGCTCGCAATCCTCACGTACGCCAAAAGTACGCTCCGGTTGCTCGCCTCCCGCGCCTCGCTCTGCCTGCGCTCGCGACGCTTCGAGATGGTTTCTGAAGATTAAAGACATAAAAGATTCTGAAGAGTGAGATGGAAGACATGAGCAAAGAATCTCAGAACCCGGCCTCCGAGGAGCAGGCGAGCCCCGAGAACCCAGCCACGCCGGATCCGGTGGAGGCCCTGAAGGCGGCACTCGCCACCGCCGAGGCCCAGGCTGCCCAGAACCGGGACGGATATCTCCGCTCCGCGGCAGAGCTGGAGAACCTGCGCAAGCGCACCCAGCGGGACCTGGAGAACGCCCACAAGTTCGGCCAGGAGCGCCTGCTCGCGGACCTCCTGCCGGTGAAGGACAGCCTGGAGATGGCGCTAGCCTCCCTGGGGGACAAGCCGGAGGCGGCGGCTCTGCGCACCGGCGTGGATATGACCCTGAGGCTGCTCGTCACCGCCCTGGAGCGCCAGGGGGTGACGGAGATCGACCCCGCCCGGGGCGAGGCCTTCAACCACGAATGGCACGAGGCCATGGCCGCCCAGGAATCGGCGGAAGTGCCGGACCACGCGGTGCTGACCACGGTACAGAAGGGCTACCAACTCAATGGGCGGCTGCTGCGGCCGGCTAGGGTTTTAGTGGCCAAGGCCCCGACCGTCCTGCTCGGGGACGATACCGCCTGAGAGAGGGGCCGGGGACGAGGAACCAGGGCCTGCAAGGCCAGAAAGAGGGGTAGGCACCCGCTTGAAACCAGGCGGCGGGCCCCCACTTAACGTATAACGAATTTCGACCTTTTCGGAGTGGGATTTATGAGCAAGATCATCGGCATTGACCTCGGCACCACCAATTCCTGCGTGGCCATCATGGAGGGCGGCAAGCCCCGGGTCATCGAGAACAGCGAAGGCGACCGGACCACGCCGTCCATCGTCGGCTTCACCAAGGACAACGAGGTGGTGGTGGGCCAGTCGGCCAAACGCCAGGCGGTCACCAACCCCCGCAACACCCTGTACGCCATCAAGCGCCTCATCGGCCGCAAGTTCAAGGACGAGGTGGTGCAGAAGGACGTGGGCATGGTGCCGTACTCCATCGTGGCCGCAGACAACGGCGATGCCTGGGTGGACGTGAACTCCAAGAAGATGGCGCCGCCGGAGATCTCCGCGCGCGTGCTCATGAAGATGAAGAAGACCGCCGAGGACTACCTGGGTGAGCCCGTCACCGAGGCGGTCATCACCGTCCCGGCCTACTTCAACGATTCCCAGCGCCAGGCCACCAAGGATGCCGGCAAGATCGCCGGCCTGGACGTGAAGCGCATCATCAACGAGCCGACCGCGGCCGCGCTCGCTTACGGGCTCGACAAGGCCGGCGGCGACCGCAAGATCGCCGTCTATGACCTGGGCGGCGGCACCTTCGACGTGTCCATCATCGAGATCGCCGAAGTGGATGGCGAGCGCCAGTTCGAAGTGCTCTCCACCAATGGCGACACCTTCCTCGGCGGTGAGGACTTCGACCTGCGGGTCATCAATTTCCTGGGCGAGGAGTTCCTGAAGGAGTCCGGCGTCGACGTGCGCAAGGATCCGCTGGCCATGCAGCGCCTGAAGGAAGCCGCCGAGAAGGCCAAGATCGAACTGTCCTCGACTCAGCAAAGCGATGTGAACCTGCCGTATATCA
>DATGHI010000040.1:0-8705 GCA_035308065.1 Gammaproteobacteria bacterium
CGACCATCGATCAGATGAAGATGTTCCTGACGCGCATAGGCTTCGGCTCGCGTACCGTGGTCACCGGCGACATCACGCAGGTGGACCTGCCGCGGGTGCAGCGTTCCGGACTGCGCGATGCGGTGGAACTGTTGCGCGACATGCCCGGCGTGAGTTTCACCTTCTTCACCGCCGCCGACGTGGTGCGCCATCCGCTGGTGCAGCGCATCGTCACCGCCTACGAATCGCGCGACCGGGACTGATGGGCCTGCCGGGAATCAGCGTAGGCGTGGAGGACGCGAGCGGCGCCCAGGAGGTGCCGACGCTGGAGACGTTCGTGCGTTGGGTGGAGGCAGCCCTGCGGGAGCGCTGCCCGGATGCGGAACTCTCCATCCGCATCGTGGGAGAGGCGGAGAGCGCCGAACTCAACTCCCGCTACCGTGGCAAGCCCGGTCCCACCAACGTGTTGTCCTTCCCCGCGGAACTGCCCGCGGGCGTGCCGCTCAACGCACTCGGCGACCTCGTCATCTGCGCGCCGGTGGTGGCGCGGGAAGCTGCGGCCCAGGGCAAGGCGCCTGAGGCCCATTGGGCGCACATGGTGGTGCACGGCTGCCTGCACCTAGCCGGCTTCGATCACGAAGATGACGCCCAGGCGGCGGAGATGGAACCGCTGGAAACCATCATCTTGGCGGAATTGGGCTATCCGGACCCTTACGCGGCGCATTGACCCTGTCGTCACCCGGGCGCGCTTTTACTGGCTGCGGTGCAACCGGTAAAATCCCCCTCCCATCCTCTTATGGACGAGCGATGTCCACCGACCCGCACAGTAGCCGCGGCCCCGGCCTGCGTGCCTGGTTCCAGCGTCTGAGCCAGGCCCTCTCCGGTGAGCCCCGGGACCGGGAAGAGCTGCTGGAACTCCTCAACGACGCCCGCGAACGCAATCTCTTCGACGTCGACGCCCAGACCATGCTGGAGGGTGTGCTGCAGGTGGCGGACATGCAGGTCCGCGACATCATGCTGCCGCGGGCGCAGATAGTGGCGCTGCAGAAGGATGCGACCCTGGAGGAAGCGCTGGCAGTGGTCAGCGAGTCCGGCCACTCGCGCTTCCCCGTGGTGGGAGAGGATCGAGACCAGGTCATCGGCATCGTGCTCGCCAAGGACCTGCTCAACCACTTCGTGGAGAACAGCGATGCGACGTTCAACCTGCGCGAGTACCTGCGCCCCGCGCCGTTCGTGCCCGAGAGCATGCGTCTTAACATCCTGCTGAAGAAGTTCCGCGCCAGCCGCAACCACATGGCCATCGTCGCCGATGAGTACGGCGGAGTAGCGGGCCTGGTGACGATCGAGGACGTGCTGGAGCAGATCGTCGGCGACATCGATGACGAGTACGACGTGGACGACGAGGCGCGCATCCTCAAGCACACCGACACGCGCTATACCGTCAAGGCGCTGACCCCGGTGGAAGACTTCAACGAGTACTTCGCCACGCGTCTGAGCGACGAGGAGTTCGAGACGGTAGGCGGCCTCGTGACCCACGCCTTCGGCCACCTGCCGAAGCGCGGCGAAAAGATCGAATTCGGCGGCTTCCGCTTCAAGGTGCTGCGCGCGGACAGTCGCCGTCTGCACCTGCTGGAAGTGCTGCGCCAGCCGGCAGCCGACTCCGGCGCATGAGCCCGCTGCCCGAGGTTCTCCGCCGCATCCCCATGCTGGCGTCGGAGTGGCGCGCAGGAGCCGCAGGAGACGCCGCCGCCGCCCTGCTGGGCGCGCTATTGGTGCTGGCATTCGCGCCCTACGGCGTCTATCCCCTGGCGGTGCTGGCACCGACTGGCCTACTGTGGCTCATCGCGTCCGTGAGCCCGCGCCGCGCCGCGTGGCGCGGCTTCCTGTTCGGCGCTGCGGAGTTTGCCTGCGGGGTGCACTGGATCTATATCAGCCTGCACGACATGGGTGGCCTGGAGTCGGCGCTGGCGGTACTGATGCTGGCGGCGCTGGTGGCCATCATGGCGCTCTACAGCGCCGCCGCCTGCACTTTAAGCGTGCGCTACGCGCCGGCCGGCGGCGGTCTACGCACGCTGGTGCTGT
Source organism: Gammaproteobacteria bacterium (assembly GCA_035308065.1). Lineage (GTDB taxonomy): Bacteria > Pseudomonadota > Gammaproteobacteria > Natronospirales > REEB76 > DASUBN01. The sequence continues at coordinate 2,062 of DATGHI010000040.1, forward strand.
TCCCGGCCGCCTGGACGCTGCTGGAGTGGGTTCGCGGCTGGTTCCTCACGGGCTTTCCCTGGTTGAGTCTCGGCTACAGCCAGGCGGACGGTCCGCTGCGTGGCTATGCGTCGCTCGTGGGCGTGTACGGCGTGGGCTTCTGTGTGCTGCTCACTTCAGGATTGTTGCAGGAGACGCTTGCGCGCGGCAGATATCTGCGCCGCCGCCTGGCGCTGCTGGCGGTGCTTGTAGGGTTATGGCTCGCGGGCGCGATGCTCGCGGGGCTGCGTTGGACACATGCGGCGGGACCGGACTTGAGCGTGAGCCTCATCCAGGGGGACGTGCCCCAGGACCAGAAATGGGAGCCAGAGGCGTTCATCCCCACCCTCAAGCTATATCGCGACCTGACGGACGCGCACTGGCAGAGCCGGCTCATCATCTGGCCCGAGGCGGCGGTGCCGGCCTACCAGGACGAGGTGCAGCTGACTTACCTGGACCCGCTGGAGGCGGACGCCAGGAAGCACGGCACCGACATCCTCCTGGGCGTGCCCACCTACGACCCCGTGAGCGACTACTACTTCAACAGCGTCATCAGCCTGGGATCCAGCGACGGCACCTACGACAAGCGCCACCTCGTGCCGTTCGGCGAGAACTTCGAGTTCCTGCCCCATTGGGTGAAATCGATCCTCCGTGACCTGGATCTGCCGTATTCGAGCTTCACCCCTGGTGCCGCGGATCAGCCCTTGCTGAAGGCCGCGGGCTACCCCATCGGCACTTCCATCTGCTACGAGGACGCCTTCGGGAATGAGATAATGCGCGCTCTCCCACAGGCGGCCTTCCTCGTGAACGTGAGCAACGACGGCTGGTTCGGCAATTCCATCGCGCTGCCGCAGCACCTTGAGATCGCACGCATGCGCGCCATCGAGACCGGCCGCTACTTGCTCCGCGCCACCAATACCGGTATCACCGCCATCATTGACGACGGCGGAAGGGTGCTGGCACGGGCTCCGATGGAGAAGGTGAGCGTGCTGGACGGCACACTCAAGCCGCTCGCGGGTGCCACGCCCGTGACACGTTGGGGCGACGTGCCGGCGGTGGCCCTGTCGTTCCTCTTGCTACTCGGCTGCGCCTGGCGTAACCGCAAGCGGAACGCCGGCTGATGGGTGAACTCCACACGATCCGGCAGGCGGTATTCGCCTGGATTGCCCGCGGCGGCATGGAAAGCAGGCTCGATTACTGCTTACGTCTCCTGATTGCGGCCGTGGTACTCATCTTTCCCCTGGCCTGCCTGCTGGTGGACCGCAGCGACAGCGTCAGCCTGCTGCTGCTCATGGCGGTCGGTCTCTCGGTCTGGGCGCGCAACGGTTTCAAGGCACGGCTCTCGCGCCGCGAGTGGCTGTTTGTCGCGGTGTTCGCCGGCTTTTTCCTGGCTGGCGTGATCGCCTTCGAGTTTGGCCACCAGACGGATTCCGGTTTCCGTCTGCTGGGGCGCTACCTGCGCCTACTGCTGGTGTTACCGGCGCTCATCGCGCTCAAGCGTTACCGGCCACCGGCGCTCCTGGTCTGGGGTGGTATAGGCTTGGGCGCCCTCGGCCTCGGGCTGGATGCGGTCTGGGAACGGATCGCCGGAGAAGGCTTCCTGCGACCCAACGGCGACACCAACGTAGCGATCCTGTTCGGGGACATCGCCACACTCACCACCTTCGTGTTCGCCGCGGGCTACGTGTACATAGACCAACGCTTGCCGCGCCTCGGCCCCTGGCTGGTGGCGCTGTGCGTCTTTGCCGGACTGCTGGCCAGCTTCCTGTCCGGCACCCGCGGTGCGTGGCTCGCGCTGCCGGTGCTGCTGATCCTGTTCCTGTCCTGCCGCCATATGCTGCATCCGCGGACGGTGCTGGCCGGTGGCGTCACGGTGGTGGCGCTGTTCGCGGGCCTCTATCTCCTGCCCCAGACCCATGTGCACGAGCGCCTCAAGGCCGTCGCCTCGCAATGGCGCCTATATCGCCTGGTGTCGGACAGTTTCGAGCATTCCAGCGCGCCACCCTTGTGTATGAACGAAGTCGCACTGCTGGCGAGCTGGGCGAACGCGGGGCAGGAGGAGACTCAGACCGGGCTCAAGTTAAGTGTGATCTTCGAGACGGGACCGGGGAAGACGTCGCTGAAACGCTTGGGGTGCACCCGGCGTGCGAGCCTGGTACTCAAAAACGACAGTAATATCGTTGCACGATACAGGTTGCCCCGCACCCAGCGTCCCAGTCCCGGCCCGGCGACGACACGCTGGTTGGTTTCGGGGAACGCGACGCTCAGTTTCGGCCAGTGGCCGATGGGATCGCACCGCGTCTACCAGAAGAACGGCTATCAGGTCGTAGACATGACCGCGCCCCGCCGTTTCGGCGACGTCGTGAGGGTATTGGTATGGCCGCATTCCAGCGCACGGGTGGTGCCGGTGGAGTCCTTCGTGGGCGAATACCGCTATGCACTGCTGGAGACTTCCATCGGCGAGCGGCTCGAGATGTGGGCCGTGGCCTGGGAGCTGTTCACCCAATCGCCACTCACCGGCGTGGGTACCGGCGCCTACCAGACGCAGGCGCAGAAGCTCGTCGACGCAGGCACGGCGCCGGTAGTCACCGCTGTCTACGACCACCCACACAGCGAGTATTTAGACGCCCTCTCGAGCCGTGGCCTGCTGGGCTTGCTGGCGCTGCTGGCGCTGCTGGCGGTGCCGGCCGCGCTGCTCGCGCGCGCGATCAACAGCCCGGACCCAGTGCGCATGGGTGCGGGCCTCGGCGGCGTGCTGGTGGCAGCGGGTTTCGCCATGTTCGGTCTCACCGAAACCATGTTCATTCATTCGGTGACCATCGGCTGGTATGTCATCATGACGGCAGTGTTCATGGTCTTGGCTGAAATTCCTCCAGGACGGGAGAATGGATCCGGATGATGCAGGAGAACTATCATGCAGCGGCCGTGGAGGCGGAAGCCCGCGCCCTTTGGGACAAGCTCAGCGCCGCGCGCGCCCGCGAGGACGCCCCCGGCGGAAAATATTACTGCCTGTGCATGCTGCCCTATCCCAGCGGCCGCCTGCACATGGGGCACGTGCGCAACTACACCATCGGCGATCTCATCACCCGCTACCAGCGCATGAAAGGGCGCAACGTGCTGCAGCCCATGGGCTGGGACGCCTTCGGCCTGCCGGCCGAGAACGCTGCCATCAAGAACGGCGTGCCACCGGCGAAATGGACCTACGACAATATCGCCTACATGCGTATGCAACTGAAGTCGCTGGGGTTCGCCATCGACTGGGAGCGTGAGGTCGCCACCTGCCATCCCAAGTACTACAAGTGGAACCAGTGGCTGTTCCTGCGCATGCTGGAGAAGGGCATCGCCTACAAGAGGACCGGCACCGTGAACTGGGACCCAGTGGACCAGACGGTGCTGGCGAACGAGCAGGTGATCGACGGGCGCGGCTGGCGCACCGGTGCGCCGGTGGAGAAGCGCGAGATCCCGATGTATTACCTGAAGATCACCGATTACGCCGAGGAACTGCTGGCGGCGCTGGACGTGCTCCCGGGCTGGCCGGAGCGGGTCAAGACCATGCAGGCCAACTGGATCGGCAAGAGTGTGGGCGTCGAGATCAGTTTCCCCCACGATGACGGCGTGCTCAAGGTGTTCACCACACGCGCCGACACCCTCATGGGCGCGACCTACGTGGCGGTGGCCGCAGAGCACCCGCTGGCGGCTAAGGCCGCGGCCAGGGACCCCAAGGTCGCCTCCTTCATCGAGGAATGCCGCCAAGGCGGCGTCACCGAAGCGGAGCTCGCTACCCAGGAGAAGAAGGGCGTGCCGACGGCGCTCACCGTGAAGCATCCCCTGAGCGGGGCGGCGCTGCCGGTGTGGGTGGCCAACTACGTGCTCATGGGTTACGGCGAGGGCGCCGTGATGGCGGTGCCGGCCCACGACGAACGCGACTTCGAGTTCGCACGCAAGTACGGCCTACCGCTCTGCGCCGTGGTGCGTGCGGCGGAGGCGCCGGTACAGGAGCCGGCTGCGATGACGGAGGCTTTCGTCAGCCATGACGGCGTGCTATGCAACTCCGGCAAGTACGACGGCCTCGGTCTGCAGGCGGGCGTCGACGCCATCGCCGCGGATCTCGAGGCGAAGGGTCTCGGCCAGAAGCGCGTGCAGTGGCGTCTCCGGGACTGGGGCGTCTCGCGTCAGCGTTACTGGGGCTGCCCGATCCCGATCATCCATTGCCCCGCCTGCGGCGACGTGCCGGTACCCGACGAGGACCTACCGGTGGTGCTGCCGGAGGACCTGGCGCCGGACGGCAGCGGCAACCCCCTGGCGAAGTACCAGCCCTTCGTGGAATGCAGCTGCCCCAAGTGCGGCAAGCCTGCGCGCCGCGAGACCGACACCATGGATACCTTCGTGGACTCGTCCTGGTATTTCATGCGCTACGCTTGCCGCGACAATGACAACGCCATGGTCGATCAGCGCGCCGACTACTGGCTGCCGGTGGACCAGTACATCGGCGGCATCGAGCACGCCATCCTACACCTCCTGTACTCGCGCTTCTGGACCAGGGTCATGCGCGACATGGGACTGCTCAAGTTCGACGAGCCCTTCACCAGGCTCCTGACCCAGGGCATGGTGCTAAACCACATCTTCCTGCGCAAGACCGCCGGCGGTGGCCTGACTTACTACAGCCCCGAGGAGGTGGAGCTGAAGCACGACGCCGATGGACGCGTCGTCACAGCGGTGCTCAAGGCCGACGGCCAACCGGTGCAGTACGATGGACTCGGGACCATGTCCAAGTCCAAAAACAACGGCGTGGACCCGCAGATGCTGGTGGACAAGTACGGTGCCGACACCGTGCGCCTATTTATGATGTTTGCAGCGCCCCCGGAACTCACCCTGGAATGGTCCGAGAGCGGCGTGGAGGGCGCGCAGCGCTTCCTTAAGCGCCTGTGGAAGGCGGTGGCGGAGCATACGGCCGCGGGGCCTGCGTCGGCCTTGGACAAGGCGGCCATGAACGCCGCGCAGCAGGATCTCAGGAGACAGCTGCATGAGACCGTGGCCAAGGTCGGCGACGACATCGGCCGGCGCTACACTTTCAACACCGCCGTCGCGGCGGTCATGGAGCTCCTGAACGCCCTCAGCCGCGCGCCGGGCTCGGGTGCCTTGGACCGCGCCCTGAAGCAGGAAGCCTACGAGACCGTGACTCTGCTGCTTGCGCCCATCGTGCCCCACGTGGCCGAGGCCCTGTGGAAAGGGCTGGGGCGGAAGGGCTCGGTGATGCAGGCGACATGGCCGAAGCCGGACCCCGCGGCGCTCAAGCGCGACATTCTGGAACTGGTGGTGCAGGTGAACGGCAAGCTGCGCGGCCACATTCGCGTACCCGCCGGCGCCGCCCGCGAGGAGATCGAACGCGCGGCACTGGCGGAAGCCTCCGTGCAGCCCTTCATCCAAGGCAAGAGCGTGAAGAAAGTCGTGCTGGTCCCAGGCAAGCTGGTGAATGTGGTGGCGGCATGAGCGGACGCTATCTCCTGATGTCGGCCGCACTAGCGATGTTCGCCGGCTGCGGCTTCCACCTGCGGGAGGCGCCGGTACTGCCGCCGGAGATGCGCAGCCTTTACATCGTTTCCAGCGGGCAAAACGCCGAATTGGTCCGGGATCTGCGTCGCGGACTGGAATCCGAGACCACCAGCGTCCTCGACGATCCCACCCGGGCTACCGCCACCCTCAGCATCATCAACGTCTCGCAAAGCAGCCGGGCGCTGGTGGTGAACCGCCGCGGCCAGCCGCTGGAATACCAGGTGGCCTTCACCACGTCGTACACTTTCATCGCCGGCGGCGTGGTGCTCATCCCGCCTGAAGTGCTGACGCTTACGCGCAATTACGACTACAGTGTGACCAACGCCATCGCCAACCAGGAGCAGGAGGACGCGCTGTTCGCATCGCTGGCCAAGCAGATGTCCCAGCTCATCATCTTCCGCATCCAGGCCGTGGCCAGGAGCCTACCGCCGCTGCCGGCGACCGCGCCGCTGGCGGCGAGCGCCGCCCCCGCGCAGGCGGCGCACGACATATCCCATGCGCCGGCCATCGTCGTGCCGCCCGCGGCCACTCGGCCGCGTCCGCCGGTGGTAGAGTAGGCGCCCATGTCCCCCGGCTTTTTCGCCCGCGTGCAGAGATTCCGGTCACGGCGTTCCTTCCGTGGCCTGTGGCTGTCCCTGTCTCTGCTGGTGCTCGGCGTGCAGACCGCGCTGCCCGCCCATCAGGAGACCCATCCGCTCGGCGAGCCGGACACCGCCTGCCACTACTGCGTGCTGGGCGGCCACCTGTCCGGCGTGCCAGGTGTGGTGCCGCCCCTGCCGCCTGCGGCGGGGCGCATCGAAGCGCCGCTGCCGGTGGAGACCGGATTCTGCGTCTCCCCCTTCCCCCGCACCCGTTTCAGCCGCGGACCTCCGTCCACACTCCACGCGTGATTGTCTCGATTCCCGTCGCCGCGTCAGCGGCGCGGGTCGCGTTGATGTGTACCTGACGGAGGATGCATATGCGTCTCAGATCGTTCGCCGGGCTGATGCTCGGCTTGGGTGCATTCTGTACCGGCGCCCATGCCGCGCCCCAGAACAACGGCAACGCCTTCAACCCAGGCATCGGCCTGGTGC
>DATGHI010000041.1:0-3363 GCA_035308065.1 Gammaproteobacteria bacterium
CGCGCAGGATGCCCAGCCCCGAGTTCGGCACCACCTTGAGCACGTCTTCGCCGTTCTCCTCGGCGAGCTCGTATTCGCGCACGCCGAAGAAGGTGAAGTGGTTGTCGCCGAGCCAGTCGAGGAACTTCTTGCCCTCATCCACCTCGGCGTCGCCGAGGACGCTACGATAGGCATGCACCTCGCCGCAGACCTGCTTCAGCTTGTCGCGCATCGCCTGCCAGTCGCCGATGGTGGCGCGCACGTCGCGCATGGCGCCCTGCAGGGCGGCCTCGAGCTTGACCAGGGTCTCGGCGCCCGCCTGGCTGTCCACCTCGATGTGCATCCAGGATTCGCTCAGCAGGCCCGGTCGTTTGGCGCCGTCGGTAAGGTGGATGAGCGTGCCGCGGGGATCGCGCTGCACCTGGTAGATGGGGTGCACGGTGAGGTGGATGCCGACGCCCAGGCGGCTCAGGGTCATGGTGGTGGTGTCCACCAGGAAGGGCATGTCGTCATTCACCATCTCGATGATGGTGTGGGGGCTCTTCCAGCCGTCCTTTTTTGGATTGGGGTTGAATACCCGGAGCTTGGTCTCGCCGGGCAGGCGCTTGGCGCCGAATTCCCAGTGGCTCAGGCAGGCGCCGTACAGGTCCTCAGGCTCGTGCGCCAGCACGTCCTCTTCGGCGATGTCGGCGTAGTACTGGAGGATGAACGTTTCGAGATCGGCAGCCGCGGAATGCTTCTTGGCGAGGGCGATGACCTTTTCCAGGTGCTTGTCCTTGGGAGGCGATTTCCGTTGCGGCATGACGTTCGGGTCCGGGGTTCTTGTGTGGGTTTGTCGGCTATTTTACTGCGTTACATGTGGAAACGGCGACCGCGGCCGCCGTTTCCATCCGTGTCAGGCGCATGTCAATGCGCCTTTTCCAGGTCTTTTATCACCGCCGCCAGCCAGCGGCAGGCGGTGCCGCCGGTGATGCAGCGGTGGTCGAAGGTGATGGAGAGCGGGATGCGCTTGTGCACCTCGATGCCGCCCATCACCGGCACCACATCGTGACGCAGGCCGCCGGTGCCGAGGATCGCCACCTGCGGCGGCACCACCACCGGCGTCGCGTAGCGGCCGGCCATCATGCCGAAGTTCGACAACGTGAAGGTCGGATCCTTCATGTCGGCGGGCGACACGGTGCGGGCGCGCGTCGCTTCCTTGATGCGGTTGAGGTCGTCGCGCAGCTGCTGCGCGTTCTTGCTCTCTACCTTTCTCAAAATCGGGACGATGAGCCCGTCCGGCGTGTCCACCGCCATGGCGAGGTCGATGCGCTCGTGGAGGGTGCGCTCCAGCTTCTCGCCGTCGTACCAGGCGTTGAGCTCCGGCTCGGCGCGGCAGCCGGCCACGATGGCACGCACGATGCGAACGGTGATGTCCTGGCCCGGCTGCCAGTTGTGGATGTCGGCGTCGTCGAAGAGCGTGCACTCGGCCACTTCGCTGCGCGACCGGGTCATGCTGGCGTGCATGGCGCGGCGCGGCCCGCGCAGGGGCTCCGCCACGCCGTACTTCACGTCGGTGCGGGCCTTGGGGATGTCCCACTTGGCCACCGGTGCAGTGGTGGCGGCGGGCGCGCTGCCCACCCCCTGGGTCGCACGCCGCACGTCGTCGGCGGTGACGGTGTCGTTCTTGCCGGTGGCTTCCACGTCCGTGAGGTCCACCCCCAGCTGCTTCGCCAGGATCCGCACGGAGGGCAGCGCCTTCACGCGCGCCGGGTCCTTCTTCTGTTTTTTGCGGATGATGGCGGTCTCGGCCACCACCGCGTTGCCGGTGGGTACGGCCCCCACCACGGTTCCGCTGTCTTCCTCTATGGGCTGAGTTTTCTTCGCCGCGGGAGCCGGAGCTGCCGGCTTCGCAGCAGGAGCCGCAGCACCGCCTTCAATGTCGAAATCCACCAGGGCGGAATGGGTGGGGATGATGTCGCCGGCCTTGCCGTGGAGCTTGGCGATCTTGCCCGACCAGGGGGAGGGCACGTCCACCACGGCTTTCGCGGTCTCGACCGACAGCAGCGGCTGGTCCACCTTGACCACGTCGCCTTCCTTGACGTGCCAGCTCACGATCTCCGCTTCCTGCAAACCTTCGCCGAGATCGGGAAGATTGAACGTCTTCATGCTCAGGCCTCCAAGACTTTGCGGATACCTTTCAGCACGCGCTCCACGCTCGGCATGTAGTCATGCTCCAGCTTGAAGAGCGGCATGGGGATATCGTAGCCGGTGACGCGCTCGATGGGCGCCTTGAGGGAGTAGATGGCTTTCTCCGCCACGGTGGCGGCGATCTCGGCACCCACGCCGCAGTTGCGCGGCGCCTCGTGGACGATCACGAGTCGCCCGGTCTTCTCCACGGATTCCAGGATGGTGCCGAAGTCGATGGGGGCGACGGTGGCGAGATCGATGACGTCGCAGCTCACCCCTTCCTCTCCCAGCTTAGCGGCGGCCTGCAGGGTCTCGTGGACCATGGCGCCCCAGGAGACCAGCGTCACGTCTTCGCCCTCGCGCAGCACGAAGCAGGTATCGAGGGGCAGGGCCTCGCCGTTGTCATCCACTTCCTGCTTGTTGAGGCGGTAGAGGCGCGTGGGCTCCAGGAACACCACCGGGTCCGGGTCGCGGATGGCGGCGAGCAAGAGGCCGTAGGCCCGCGAAGGGGACGACGGCATGACAGTGCGGATGCCCGGCATATGGGCGAACATCGCCTCGTTGCTCTCGGAATGGTGCTCCGGCGCGTGGATGCCGCCGCCCGAGGGTGCGCGCAAGACCATCGGTACATGCAGGCGGCCGCGGGTGCGGGTGCGCAGGCGGCCGGCGTGGTTGATCATCTGGTCCACGGTGGGATAGATGAAGCCGGAGAACTGGATCTCGGCCACGGGTTTCATGCCCTGGGCAGCCATGCCGATGGAGATACCGGCGATCAAGGCCTCGGCGAGCGGCGTGTCCATGACGCGGTCCTTGCCGAAGCGCTGCTGCAGGCCGGCGGTGGCGCGGAACACACCGCCGTTCACGCCCACGTCCTCGCCCAAGACCACCACGGAGGGATCGTGCTCCAGCTCGTAGGCCATCGCCATGGCGATGGCTTCGACCATCGCGACCTTAGCCATGGTGGGAGGCCTCCTCGACGGCTTCCTCGCGCTGGGCGACGAGGGCCTCGGGCAGGTTGGCGAACATGTGATCGAACATGCTTGCGACCGGCGGCTTGCCGGCTTCTTTATAAAGCTTCACTTCCGCATCCACCTGCTCGGCGCATTCCGCCAGCAGCTTTTCCTCTTTCTTCGCATCCCAGGCGCCGATGTCCATGAGGTACTTGCGGATGCGGATCAGCGGTTCCTTCTTCTTCGCGTCCTCCACTTCGTCCTT
>DATGHI010000042.1:0-2142 GCA_035308065.1 Gammaproteobacteria bacterium
GTGGTGTTCAGTTTCCATGCCAACAAGAACCTGACCACGATCGAAGGTGGCGCGGTCTCGATGACCGATGCCGACGAGATCAGACGCCTGGAGATACTGCGCTTCCACGGCATCACCAAGTTCCCGGATGGCACCATGGACGTGACCGAAGCCGCCAGCAAGCACAACATGACCGATGTGGCCGCGCGGGTCGGCATCGGGCAGCTGAAGCACCTGGACGATTTCAACCGGAAGCGCCGCGCGCTTGCCCACCGTTACTTCGAACTCCTGGCGGACGAGTCCCTGGTGCTGTTGCCCGCCAAGGGCGACGGCGGTCACAGCTGGCACATGTTCACGCCGCTGCCGCTATATAAGAAGTTCGGCCTGGACCGAAACACCCTGAAGCAGCGCATGCACGCCCAGGGGGTCGGCCTCGGCATCCATTACCAGGCCCTCAACCAGTTCAGTTTCTACAGGAAGATGGGTTATAAGGAAGGGCAGTTCCCCAACGCCGAGCGCATCGGTAGCGAGACCCTGACCTTCCCGCTGTTCCCCACCATGCAGATGTCCGACGTGGATCGGGTGTGTGAGGCCCTGAAGACTTGTCTCCACCAGAAGTCCTGACGGAGCCACTATGGCCAAGAAAAAGATCAAGCCAAGGACGAAAACCAAGCAGCCGGGTCCCGGCCTCAACCCCGAGCTTTCGGTGGTGATCCCGGTGTATAACGAGCAGGAATCCCTCGATACCCTGTTCAAGCGCCTCTACCCGGCGCTGGATGTCTTGCTGCGGACCTACGAGGTCATCTTCGTGGACGACGGCAGTGCCGACAAGTCGGCGGCCATGCTGGCCGCGCAGTTCGATAAGCGCCCGGACGTGACGCGCGTGGTGCTCCTACAGAGCAATTTCGGCCAGCACGCGGCGATCCTCGCCGGATTCCACGCCTCACGCGGCGACAGCGTGGTGACCCTGGACGCGGACCTGCAGAACCCGCCGGAGGAGATCGGCAACCTGCTCGAGAAGATGGACGCAGGCTTCGACTACGTGGGCAGCATCCGCCGTAGCCGTCATGACGTCTGGTGGCGCAAGAGTGCGTCGCGCCTGATGAACCGGCTGCGCGAGCGCATCACCAAGGTGAAGATGACCGACCAAGGATGCATGCTGCGCGCCTACAGCCGCCACGTCATCGATGCCATCAACAACACCAGTGAGATCAACACCTTCATCCCGGCCCTAGCCTATCTCTATGCCCTGAAGCCCGTGGAGATCGAGGTGGAGCACAACGAGCGGAAGGCGGGAGAGTCCAAATACTCGTTCTACAGCCTCATCCGCCTCAATTTCGACCTAGTCACAGGGTTCTCGGTGGTCCCGCTGCAGGTATTCTCGTTCATCGGTCTGCTGATCGCCGCCGGCTCGCTGGCCCTGTTCTTCGTGGTCGGCATCTACCGCTTGGTCAACCCCGAGGGTGCGGTGCAGGGCGTGTTCACCCTGTTCGCCCTGGTGTTCTTCTTCATCGGCATCCTGCTGTTCGGCATCGGCCTTCTCGGTGAATATGTGGGCCGCATCTACCAGGAAGTTCAGCGCCGGCCCCGTTTCCTGATCCGCGCCGTCCTCGAGAAGAAGGGCCGATGAGCGGCCGCGTTGGCTCCGCCAGCGCGGTGGTGTTCGCCTACCACGATGTGGGCGTACGCTGCCTGTCGGTGCTGCTCGCCTACGGCGTGCGCGTGCCGCTGGTGGTCACACACGAGGACGACCCTAAGGAACAGATCTGGTTCGGCAGCGTAAGGAAGCTCGCCGAACTCCATGGCATCCCGGTGGTGGCACCGGAGGACCCGAACGCCGGCGACCTCGCCCAGCGTGTCGCCGCCCTGAAGCCGGACTTCCTATTCTCGTTCTATTACCGTTTCATGTTGGGTGGGCCTTTCCTGCAGGCGCCGACCCGCGGCGCGCTCAACATGCACGGCTCGCTGCTGCCCAAGTTCCGCGGACGCGTGCCGGTGAACTGGGCTATCATCCACGGCGAGCGCCAGACCGGCGCGAGCCTGCACTACATGCAGATGAAGCCGGACGCCGGCGACCTGGTGGACCAGCAGGCGGTGCCCATCCTGCCGGACGACACCGCCCAGCAGGTGTTCAACAAAGTGACGCTGGCCGCGGAGATGGTC
>DATGHI010000043.1:0-3957 GCA_035308065.1 Gammaproteobacteria bacterium
ATCCCGCTGGTACTTGTGGAACTCGAGACCGATCAGGAACGAGAGCGACACCGCGAGGGCGGCACGCCAGAGGAACGGAGCATCCACGTCGAGGAACACGATGTTCATGCCAGTCTGGCTCCCCCCACCGCGCCGCTGAGGCTGCGTATACCCTCCGCCAGGAGCGGCGCCACGTCAATCACCGCATCCGGCTGGGGAACGGTGTTGGTCACGGCGATGCGCCCGACGCCGGCGGCGAGCAGGGCCGCGCGCGCGTCGCCGGCGAATAGGCCGTGCACCGCGACGCACGCGGGAGCGTCGAAACCCAGGGCTATGAGCTGCGCAGCCGCGGCCACCAGCGTCCGGCCGGTGGAGACGATGTCGTCCACCAGCACCGGCCGCCGTCCGCGCCAGCGTCGGGCATCCGGCAGCGAGACCCGCACCTCGCGGTCTCCCAGCCGTTCCTTGCTGAGATGGGTCCAGGGGGCGCCCGTAAGTTCCGCCACCGCCGAGACCCATTGGGCGCTTTCAGCGTCCGGGCCGACGAGAAACGGCTCCGCGACATTCGCACGGATCCAGGCAGCGAGGGCAGGAGCGGCGTGCACGGCCGACGCGGGCCGCGGGAACACCTGCGACAGGGATTGCAGCCGGTGCAGGTGCGGGTCCACGCAGGCGAGCGAGTCGAAATGCCGCGCCAGCAGGGCCCCGAAGTGCCGTGCCGATACGGTCTCGCCCGGATGGAAGCGCGTGTCCTGGCGCATGTAGGCGAGGTAGGGCGCCGCCAGGCCCACGCTCTTGGCACCCTGCTCGCGTAGGGCGGCCGCGGCGAACAGCAGCGGGAGCAGCTTGCGGTCCGGGTCGGCGAGGGTGCATACCAGGTACACGTCTTCGCCGGCGGGCGGCGTCAGGATGCGCACCAGGGTCTCGCCGTCGGGGAAACGGTGCCAGCTCGCCTCACCGCGCTCTGCCCCGAGTTCGCGGGCCAGACCTTGCGCGAAGCCCTCGTTGCCGGGACTGGCGTAGACGCGCATCAGTGCCGCTCCAGCTGCACCACGCCCGGATGACGCTGCACGAATTCCAGGGCGTAGTCCAGGTCACCGGCGTTCTCCGCGTGCAGCCGGAACAGTGGCTGGCCGCGGCTCACCCGTTCGTCCAGCCGTACCAAGAGCTCGAGTCCCGCGGCCTTGGCATGGGGCGCGCCCGCAAGTTTCGCGGCCCGCGACAACAGCCGGTTGTCGATGGCGGTGATACGCCCGGCGTGCATCGCCGCCACGTCATGGGTGTGGGTGGCGACCGGAGGCTGGCGCATGCCGCCCTGCGCGTCGCAGATGGCTTCCAGCTTGGCCAGAGCCCGGCCGTCCTGCAGCACTGCCGTCACCAGGGAACGGGCCTCGTCGCCTCGGGCGACTTCGGCGAGTTCCACCAGGGCGGCGGCGATGTCCAGCGAGTGGGCGCGAAGATCCTGGGGCGCACCGGGCTCGTTGCGCAGCACGGCGAGCACGTCGCGCGCCTCCAGCGCGGGGCCCACGCCGCGTCCCACGGGCTGGCGGCCGTCGGTGACGAGCGTCTTCACCTTGAGACCGATGGCGCGGGCGGTCTGCTCCAGCAAGCGTTGCAAGCCGAGGGCAGCGTGCTGGGAGCGCACCTTCGCGGTCGGTCCCACCGGCAGGTCGAGGACCACGTGGGTCGAACCCGCCGCCGACTTCTTGGAGAGCACTGAAGCCACGAGCTGTCCCTCGCTGTCGAGATCCAGTGCTCGTTCCACCCTCACCAGGATGTCGTCCGCGGGGCTGAGATGGATGGCACCGCCCCAGGCGATGCACGCGCCTTCCCGTTCCACCACCGCGCGCAAGGTATCCAGCGACAGGTCCACGGGCGCCAGCGTCTCCATGGTGTCGGCGGTGCCGGACGGGGAGGTGATGGCCCGCGAGGAGGTCTTGGGCATGATGAGGCCGAGGCAGGCGGCGATGGGTACCAGGATCATGGTGGTACGGTTGCCGGCGAGCCCGCCGACGCAGTGCTTGTCCATCACCCTGTCGTAAGGCCAGGTGAGGCGTTCGCCGGCGTTCACCATGGCGCGGGTGAGGGAAGTGATCTCCGCGCGGCTCAGGCGGCCGTCGGCACAGCTGGCGATGAAGGCCGCCAGCTCCACGTCGGTATAACGGTTCGCCACCACGTCGCTGATGATGGCGTTGAGCTGCGGTTCCGCCAGCCGCTGGTTGTAGACCTTGGCGCGCACGTAGCTCATGGAGTCCACCGGCACCGGATGGGCGAAGCGCGCCCGCTCGCTCGGCTGGGGCTGGAGCAGTTGCCAGGCGGCTTCCGAGAAGCCCACCTCGTCCTCCCCCAGCAGTTCGCCGTGGACCACGTTGAGGGTGGCGGTGATGCTGCGCCCCCCAAGGCGCACCTCGACACGGGAATGGGCCGCGAAGCCTTCGGAACGGCAGACGTGGCAGTCCGCGCGCATGTACACCACCGGCTCCTGGTGGGTATCGATGCCCAGACGGCGGGGATTGAGGCTGTCGGCGCGAGCGTCGGCTTTCATGGCTAGCCTCAAGCATACCTTTGGTGGAGAAAGGCGCCGACCTTGGCGTGCGCCGTTTCAGGCCCGTCGGATCTCGGCCAGGAAGGCGTCCAGCTTGGCCCGGTAATCGCCCTGGTCGAGCTCTTGTGAGGTGACCGCCAGGACGGCCTTTACGGGTTTACCGGCGATGGTGGAGGCCAGGCGTGCAGCGTTTTCCGCGCCGCGTCCGCCATAGGTGCAGGCGAAGGCTAGCGCCTTGAGTTCCGGCCGGTGACGCGCGATGTAGCTGCGCATGGGGGCCGAGAGACTGCGCGCCCACACCGGCGCGGCCAATACCACGAGGCCGTAGGCGCTAGGGTCCTTGCCGGTGGTCTGGATGCCGGGGCGCCGGTCCAGGAACACGTCCAGCAGGCAGCGGATGAATCCCCAGTTGCCGGTGCGCGGATGGAGGTCGGTGATCTCCTCCAGGTCCCAGCCGGTCATGCCGGCCATCTCCTCGGCAAGAGACCGGGTGTAGCCGGAGCGGGAATAGCAGGCGATCAGCACCTTGGCCATGGCGTCTCCTTTAGGCCCGCAGGCGGGCTTCCTGGTAACGCTGGGTGCCGACGATGTCGGCCATGGCCGAGAGACCCGAGGCGAAGAGCTGCAGCAGATCGTCCAGCGCAACCACGCCCACTAGCGAGCCGCCGACGTCCACCACCGGCACCCG
This sequence comes from Gammaproteobacteria bacterium, assembly GCA_035308065.1. Taxonomy (GTDB): domain Bacteria; phylum Pseudomonadota; class Gammaproteobacteria; order Natronospirales; family REEB76; genus DASUBN01. The sequence goes on from DATGHI010000043.1 coordinate 3,213, forward strand.
GCGGATGCCCTTCTTGCGCATGGCTTCCACCACATCCATCACTTCTTCATCCTCGCGCACGATCAGCAGCTTTTCGCTCATGATGTCGCCGGCTGTGGTTTCGTCCGGGTCCACGCCCTGGGCGATGACCTCGACCACCACGTCGCGGTCGGTGACCATGCCCACTGGCCTCTGTTCCTTGTCGCCGAACTGGGTCACCACCACGTTGCCCACGTGGTAGCGGCGCATGATCTCGGTCACGCGTCGCACGGATTCGTCCTCGTGCACGTAGATGACCACCCGGTTGCAGAGTTCGCCGATTTTCATGACAGCTTCTCCGGTTCAAATTTCACATGGGCTTACCGTAGCTCCCTCCTGCCAAAGAGGCCTTGACCTGGATCAAGGCAAGCAGCAGGTGCCGGCGCCACCCTAGGCTCATTCGAACCCAGTCCGGAGATCCCGTCATGTTCAGAACCCTCTTTGGCTTCTTTTCCAGGCCCGCCGCCTGTGGCGCATTGTTGTTGCTCGGGTTCGCTCAGGTCGCCGCGGCCGACGACAACCTGCCCAAGCCGCCCGTGAGTTATCGCCCGGATGTGCGCATCACCCTCAAGACCAACATCGGTCCCAAGGGGATGACCTTCCAGGGCGTGGGCGACAGCATCGACGGCTTGGACGACCCGACCCTCCAGGTGCCGCTCGGTGCGGTGGTGCAGATCACCCTGATCGACGGCGACGGCGCCGAGCACAATCTCGCGGTGCCGGACTT
>DATGHI010000044.1:0-3260 GCA_035308065.1 Gammaproteobacteria bacterium
GGGGAGAACTTCGTGGTCACCATCGAGCCCGGCCTGTACTTCATCCCGGCGCTCCTGGACGCGCTCAAAGCCAGTCCCCAGGGCAAGTTCGTGAACTGGAGCCGCGTCGACGGCTTCCGCAAGTTCGGTGGCATCCGCATCGAAGACAACGTGGTGGCGAAAGCGGCCGGCCCCGAGAACCTCACCCGGGACGCGTTCCGCGCGTGAAACGCGCGTCACTCCAATCCATAGGCCTGAAAAATCCATCCCAGGATTTTTCAGGCTTCGCAAGTCCGGCACGTGTCCGGACTAGCTTTCGACGAATCAAGCGCGGACGCGCTTGATTCGCGTTCGGTGCATCAATGCACCGAAGCGCGGTTTGAGAATTAAATGCTGGCTTGGTCCAGTGGCCGGCTTTATGTTTTCAAAGGAGGATATCCATGAAGCCTTTCGTCTGCGCCTGTCTGTTGTCGCTCAGCTCCCTCGCCATCGCCGCGCACGCCGCGGATGCGTCTGATGCCGCCACCAAGGCAGCGCCGGTGGAGAGCAAACCCATCCCGAAGGAAGACAAGTACGTCACCCACCACAGCATCTCGATCGGCGGCGTGACCATCAAGTACACCGCCACCTTCGGCAACTTGGTCATCAAGAACGACAAGGACGAGCCGGTCGCGACGATGTCCTACGTGGCCTATACGCAGGACGGGGCCGACGCCGACCGGCGCCCCCTGACCTTCCTCTACAACGGCGGCCCCGGTTCCTCCTCCATCTGGCTGCACATGGGCGCGTTCGGTCCGATGCGCGTGGTGACCAGCAACGGCGAGCCCACGCCGCCGCCGCCCTACGACCTCGTACCCAACGATGCGAGCCTCTTGGACAAGAGCGATCTTGTGTTCATCGACGCGGTCTCGACGGGCTTCAGCGAACCTGTGGGCAAGGCCGAGGACAAGGACTTCTGGGGCGTGGACCAGGACGTGGATGCCTTCGGGCGCTTCATCCAGCGCTACTTGAGCGTCAACGGCCGCTGGAACTCGCCCAAGTTCCTCCTGGGCGAGAGCTACGGCACCACCCGCTCGGCGAACCTGGTGGACTGGCTGCAGCACAAGGGCCTAGCCATGAATGGCGTGATCTTGGTGTCCTCGGTGCTCAACTACGGCGACACCATGGCTGGCACGGATCTCGAATTCGTCACCTACCTGCCGTCCTACGCGGCCATCGCGTACTTCCACAACAAGCTGCCGCAGAAGCCTGGGGACCTCAAGGCGTTCCTGGACGAAGTGCGGAGCTTCGCCCGCGGTGAGTACGCAGACGCGTTGTTCCAGGGTGCGGCGCTGCCGCAGGCGCAATACGATGACGTGTTGCACAAGCTGCACGCCTATACGGGCTTGAGCGAGCAATACCTCAAAGACGCGAACCTCAGGGTGAGCCCCACGCGCTTCCGCGCCGAGCTCTTGCGCGACGAGGATCGTACCGTGGGCCGCTACGATGCGCGCTTCGAGGGCATCAACATGGACAACGCCGAAGAGGACCCGGACTACGACGCCTCCGACACCGCCATCACCGCTGCGTTCACCGCCGCCTTCAACCGCTACCTGCGCGGCGATCTCGCCTACACCGGCGACGGCAGCTACCACGTCACGGGCTACGACGTGATCCAGAACTGGGACTTCAAGCACCCGCTGCCGGGCCGCCCCGGGTTCCGCGTCCCGCCGCTGCCGGACGTGGCGGCCAACCTGGCGGAAGCCATGCGTCAGAACCCGCACCTCAAGGTGTTCTCGGCCAACGGCTGGTTCGACCTGGCCACGCCCTTCTTCAAGACCGAGTTCGACCTGCAGCAGATGGGCCTGCCGGCGGACCTCTACAAGAACGTGGAGTTCGGCTATTACCCCTCGGGCCACATGATCTATCTCGAACCTGGTTCCCGGAAAGCGCTCAAGGCTGACCTGACCCGGTTCTATTCCGAGGCCCTTGCGCCCTGAACTCTGAAATTCCCCCGCTCCGGGCCGGAACACCGGTCCCGGACGAGGGTCTTATCTGTTCTAAGAACGGCACCGGATCTCCTCCGATCCGACCCAGCAAGGAAAACATAGGGAGTCCCCATGCAACGCCTGATCGCGATCTTCTGTCTCGCCCTGCCCTTGGCTCTCAGCACTGCCGCCCATGCGGATGACAACCCGGCGCAGAAGCCCGCCGATGCGGCCGCGACCGACAAGGACCAGCCCAAAGAGGAGAAGTCCGTCACCCACCACAGCGTCAGCGTCGGCGGCAAGAACATGGCCTACGACGCTACTGCCGGCACCTTGCTCATCAAGAACGAGAAGGACGAGCCGGTGGCCAGCATGTTCTACGTGGCCTACAGCGCTTCCGGCGCCGACGCCGCGCATCGCCCCGTGACCTTCGTGTTCAACGGCGGCCCCGGCTCCTCCAGCATGTGGCTGCATATGGGCTCCTTCGCCCCGGTGCGGGTGCTGACCCCGGATGCGCAGTTCACCCCTCCCGCTCCCTACGACCTCGAGCCCAACTCCTACACGCTCTTGGACAAGACCGACCTGGTATTTGTGGATGCCATCGGCACGGGCTTCAGCAAGCCCGTAGGCAAGGGCGAGGGCAAGGACTTCTACGGCGTGGACCAGGACATCTCCGCCTTCGGCCGCTTCATCCAACGCTACGTGAGCGTGAACGGGCGCTGGAACTCACCCAAGTTCCTCTTGGGCGAAAGCTACGGCACCACCCGCGCTGCCGGTCTGTCCTACTGGCTGGAGCAGAAGGGCCTCGCGCTCAACGGCGTGGTGCTGGTGTCCTCCTGGCTTGACCCCTACGTGGACTTCTTCGGCCCCAACTACGCCGTCGACGAGCCCTACGAGCTCTACCTGCCCACCATGGCGGCCACCGCCTGGTACCACAAGAAGATCGCGAACCCGCCCGCGAACCTGGCGGACTTCGTGCAGCAGGCCCGCGCGTTCGCCCTGGGCGAATACGCCGCGGCGCTCGCCAAGGGCGACCGGCTCACCCCCGCGGAGCAGCAGGCGGTGGCCCAGAAACTCTCGGCCTTCACCGGCATCTCCGTGGACTACCTGCTGAAGGCCAAGCTCCGCCTCACGCCGGATCGGTTCCAGAAGGAACTCCTGCGGGACGAGGCGCGCGTCACCGGCCGCCTGGACGCCCGTTACCTCGGCATAGACCACGATGCCGCCGGCGAATCGCCGGAGTCGGATCCCGCCTCATCCGCCTTCGGTCCGGCCTTCGTTGCGGATGAGGCGGGATCCGACTCCGGCGATTCG
>DATGHI010000045.1:0-6614 GCA_035308065.1 Gammaproteobacteria bacterium
CACCGTCAGCTTGTAGGCGGGTTTGCGAGCCTCCGGAAAAGGCTCGGCGGCCACCACCGTGTCCACCCGGAGTTCCACCTTCTCAAAGTCCTGCCAGCTGATGTTTTCCATTACACGGCCACAGGAGCTTTTATAGCCGGATGAGATTGATAATTGGCGATCTCGAAGTCTTCGAATGCATAGTCGAAGATCGAAGCCGGCCGGCGCTTCATGGCCAGCCGCGGCAGCGGCAAGGGCTCGCGCTTCAGTTGCTCTTCCACCTGCCGCAGGTGGTTCGAGTACAAGTGGCAGTCACCACCGGTCCAGACGAAATCGCCGGCCTTGAGGTCTGTCTGCTGGGCCACCATGTGGGTAAGGAGCGCGTAGGAGGCTATGTTGAAGGGCACGCCCAGGAAGAGGTCGGCGCTGCGCTGATAGAGCTGGCAGGAGAGCCTGCCTTCCGCCACGTAGAACTGGAAGAACGCGTGGCAGGGCTGCAGCGCCATCTTGGAGAGATCCGCCACGTTCCAGGCGCTGACGATGAGGCGCCGCGAGTCGGGATTCTTCTTCAGCTGTTCCAGCACTTGGGCGATCTGGTCGATGTGCCGGCCGTCCGGCGTGGGCCAGGAGCGCCACTGGTAGCCGTACACGGGCCCGAGGTCGCCGTTCTCGTCGGCCCACTCGTCCCAGATGCTGACGCCGTGCTCCTTGAGATAGCGGGTGTTGGTCTCGCCCTTCAGGAACCACAAGAGCTCGTGGATGATGGACTTGAAGTGAAGCTTCTTGGTGGTGACCGCCGGGAAGCCCTGGGAAAGGTCGAAGCGCATCTGCTTGCCGAACAGGGAGCGAGTGCCGGTGCCGGTGCGATCGCTCTTCGGCGCGCCCCGGTCGCGCACCTCGCGCAGCAGGTCCAGGTACTGCCTCACGCCTGCTCCCGGTCCCATTTCGAACGATACGCCAGCGCCAGCAAGACGGCGCCCAAGACGATCAGCGGCAGGGACAGGATCTGGCCCATGGTGAGCCATCCGAAGCCTAGATAGCCCAGCTGCTGGTCGGGCATGCGTACGAACTCCACAGCGAAACGGAATACCCCGTACAAGAGCGCGAACAGGCCCGAGACCGCCATGCGCGGCTTCTTCTTGTCCGAGAACAGCCACAGCACGATGAACATCACCACGCCCTCCAGCAGGAACTCGTAGAGCTGGGAGGGATGATGCGGCAGGCTCAGGCCCGAGGTCTGGCTGCCACAGTAATAACTGAAGCGCGGGTCAGCGCAATCGAGGCGCATACCCCAGGGCAGGTCCGTGATCTTGCCCCAGAGTTCACCGTTGATGAAGTTGCCGATGCGCCCCGCACCGAGGCCGATGGGCACCACCGGGGCGATGAAGTCCATGAGGTCGAAGAAGCGCCGGCCCTGCTGGCGGCCGTAGAGCCACATGGCGAACATCACGCCGAGCAGGCCTCCGTGGAAGGACATGCCGCCCTGCCAGACGAAGAAGAAGGTCTGGGGCGCATGGACGAGGGTGTCCCAGTCGTAGAACAGCATGTAGCCGGTGCGCCCGCCCAGCACCACACCCAAGGCCACGTAGAACAGGAGGTCCTGCAGCTGCTCCGAGGTCCAGCCGCTCATGGGCCGCCTGCTGCGCAGGTACATGAAACCGAAGCCACCGAAGAAGCCCACGAGATAGGTGATGCCGTACCAGTGGATCGCCGGGTGGAAGATGTGGCCGAGGATATTCCAGGTGCCAAGGGAAAGGGCGATGGGGTCGATGTCGGGATAGGTCAGCATGGGGCGCTATTTTAACTGACGACCCTGACAAAAAATGCCTTGAGATAGGCGGTTTCAGGGATCGCGGGATGCACCGGATGATCCGGTGCCTGCGCGCCCTGCTCCAGTACCTGCGCGTCGCGGTCGAGGTGCCGCGCAGCGGACTGGATGGCGATAAGCAGGTCCGCGCCGGACATGTGGTGCGAACATGAGCAGGAAATGAGCAGGCTGTCCCGTGAGAGGAGCTGCATGGCGAGCTGGTTGAGCCGCCGGTAGGCCTCGCGCCCCGCCGGCAAGTCCTTGCGGCGTTTCACGAACGCCGGCGGGTCCAGCACCACCACGTCGAACTTCTCCCCCGCCTCGCGCAGTGCCTTCAAGGCGTCGAAGGCGTCCTCCTGGCGGACCGCCACTTGCACCCGGTTGGCGGCGGCGTTCTTCGCGACCCACTCCAGGGCTGCGGCGGAACTGTCCACGCAGGTCGCGGCCTGGGCGCCGTGGGCCGCCGCCTGTATGCCCCAGGCGCCCACGTAGCTGCATACGTCCAGCACCCGCAGCCCCGGCACGTAGCGCAGGAGGCGTGCGCGGTTATCGTGCTGGTCGAAGAACCAGCCGGTCTTCTGCCCCCCCTCCAGGGGCACCTCGAACCTCAGCCCGTGCTCCTCCACTGTCACCGCCGCGGGCGGCGTGCCGAGCGCGGTCTCCACGTACAGCGGCAGGCCTTCCAGTTCACGTATCCCCACGTCGTTGCGGAACAGGATGACCCGAGGACCGATGACCTTCTCCAGGGCCGCCACGATGTCCGCCTTCATGCGCTCCATGCCAGCGGTGGTGATCTGCGCCACCAGCACGTCGCCGAAGCGGTCCACCACCAGGCCCGGCAGGCCGTCGGACTCGCCGAAGGCGAGACGGTAATACGGCTTCGGATACAGACGTTCCCGGAGCGCCAGGGCCACGTTGAGGCGGTGCACCAGCAGCGAACGCCCCGGCGGATGCTCCGGGTCACGGGACAGGATGCGCGCCGCGATCAGCGAGTTCGGATTCACATAACCGTTGCCGATGGCGTGGCCGTTGGCGGCTTGGATCTCCACCATATCGCCCGGCTGGAAGGCCTTGAGCGGCGTGCGAGTGATGTCAACCTCGTTGCTGAACACCCACAGGTGTCCCGCGCGCAGGCGGCGGTCCTCGTTCTTCCTAAGGATGAGCGGCGGAAGGGACATGGGGAGGAGATGGACGTCGTATAGTAATGTCATTCTATCAGCCGGGGGGACCATGGGCGAAGGCGCGCACACCAACAGGTTGAGCGGGGAGACCAGCCCCTACTTGCTGCAGCACGCCCGCAATCCGGTGCACTGGGAACCCTGGGACGAAGCCGCCTTGGCGCGCGCCAAAGCCGAGGACAAGCCGGTGCTGCTCTCCATCGGCTACGCCGCCTGCCACTGGTGCCACGTCATGGCCCATGAGTCCTTCGAGGATCCCGAGACGGCCGCGGTCATGAACCGCCTGTACGTGAACGTGAAGGTGGACCGGGAGGAGCGTCCCGACCTCGACCGCATCTACCAGCTGGCCCACCAACTGATCGCCCAGCGGAGCGGCGGCTGGCCGCTGACCGTGTTCCTGGCTCCCGGCGACCTCACGCCCTTCTTCGCGGGCACCTATTTCCCCCGGGAACCGCGCTACGGCATGCCCGCCTTCAAGGAAGTGCTGGAGCGGGTCGCGCAGTTCTACCACGAGCGAAAGGAGGAGCTCGCGCAGCAGAACCGAGAACTCTTGAAGGTGTTCCAGGACCTCAGCACGCCGGAGACGGAACCGGCAGAGGCGCTGGACGCGGCGCCCATCGGCGACGCCCTGGGGATACTGCTCAAGAGCTTCGATCCGCGGGATGGCGGCTTCGGGCGCGCGCCCAAGTTCCCGCATCCCGCCGATATCGAACTCTTGTTGCACGTGAGTGCGAACCCGGGCGTGGACCGGGACACGCGCCGCACCTGCCAGCACATGGCCACCTTGAGCCTGCGGCGCATGGCCCAGGGTGGCATCTTCGACCACCTTGGCGGTGGCTTCTGCCGTTACTCCGTCGACAACGCCTGGAGCATCCCGCACTTCGAGAAGATGCTCTACGACAACGGCCCGTTGCTGCTGCTCTATGCCCAGGCCTCGCGGCTCACGGGCGAAGGCGTATTCCGCCAGACCGCTCTTGAGACCGCGGGCTGGGTGATGCGCGAGATGCAGTCCGCCGAGGGCGGCTATTACTCCAGTCTCGACGCCGATTCCGAGGGACACGAAGGCAAGTTCTACGCCTGGACCCGCGACGAGGTGCGCGGACTGCTCAGCGAGGAGGAGTTCATCGCCTTCGCCGCCCACTACGGGCTGAACGACCCGCCAAACTTTGAAGGCAAGTGGCATCTCCGGTTGACGCTGGATACGGCGCGGGTAGTGCCCACACCGCGGCCCGATGCGGACACCGAGGCGCTCCTGGATTCGGCGCGGGAGAAGCTCTTCAGGGCGCGGGGGGCGCGAGTGCATCCGGGGATCGACGACAAGGTGCTCACCTCCTGGAACGGCTTGATGATCCGCGGCATGGCGAATGCCGGCCGGTTGTTGGGCAGGAGCGAATTCGTGGATTCCGCGGAGCGGGCGGCGGGGTTCATCCGCACCAAGCTGTGGGACGACGGCCGTCTCTACGCCGTATGGCGCGCCGGCACCGCGAAGCTCCCCGCCTATCTCGACGATCACGCCTTCCTGCTGGCGGGGCTCCTGGAACTCGTGCAGGCCCGCTGGGATAGCGCTTGGCTCAACTGGGCACGGGAACTGGCGGACACCATGCTAGTGCGCTTCGAGGACCGGGAGCGCGGCGGCTTCTGGTTCACCGCCAACGACCAGACCACGCCGGTCTACCGCCCCAAGACCTTCAGCGACGAATCCATGCCCTCCGGCAACGCCGTGGCGGCGCGCGCACTCATAGCCCTCGGGTACCTCTGCGCGGAGTCCGCTTATATAGATGCGGGTGAACGCACCTTGAAGGCTGCGTTCCCGGCCACGCGCCAGTACCCGGAATCACACGCCGCCATGCTGCTGGCCCTGGAGCACATGTTGGAACCGCCCTCCATGGTGGTGCTGCGCGGCGAGCACGAGGCCCTGGAAGAATGGCGGGCCGAGCTCGCAGGTCAGTACGACCCGCGGCGGCTGGTGCTCTCCATCCCTCTCCGCGCCCAGGGCCTCACCGGCCTCCTGGCCCGCTGCATGCCCCGGGGCGAGGCCTGTGCCTACCTTTGCAGCGGCACCACCTGCTCCCTGCCGATCACTTCGGTGGAGAGCCTTGCCCGCAGTCTCGCCGGATGACCACGGTCCTGGTAGTCCGCCATGCCGAAGCCGAGGAAGCGGCGGAGGCGGCCCGCGCCGGGCGCAGCGAAAACGCGCGGCGTCTCACCCCGGACGGCGCGCGCCAGATGAAGAAGGGGGCCCGCGGCCTCGCGACACTCGTGGATACACCCGCGGTCATCCTCTCGAGTCCCCTCACCCGCGCTGTGGAGACCGCCGGCCTCTTGGCGGAGGCATTCCCGGCAGCCAAGCTTGAGCGGCATGTGCGCCTCGCGCCCGGCTTCGATCCCGCCGCCCTGCTCCATTGGGCCGGCCGATACGGCGCGGTGATGCTGGTGGGCCATGAACCGGACTTGAGTCAGTGGATCGGTTACGCCGTTAGCGGCGAACCTAGGAGCCTGGTGCGCATGAAGAAGGGCAGCGTCTGCCGCCTGGACATGCCCGCGTCTGGCCATGCGGGTGAAGCGGAGATCGTCTGGCTGCTCACCCTGAAGCAATTAGCAGCTCTCGCCTGATGGCTACGCGCCGCAGCGGCGCCCTGGAACCCCTGCAACAATCGGCGGGGACGGTGATCCGCGGCCATGCCGAGCGTCTGGTGCAGGAAGCGGATGCCGCCGTCCGCAGGCTCTCGGATCTGAACGACACCCAGGCGCTGCACGTTTCGCGGGTGGCGCTACGCCGCCTGCGCGGCTGGTACCGCGCCTTCGCTGAGGAACTGTCCCTGAAGCGCAAATGGCGCCGTGGACTCCGGCGCCTGGCCCATTCCACGAATCAGGCGCGGGACGCGGAAGTGAGCCTGGAATGGCTCACTCTCCTGGAGCGGCGCCTGGATCCCAGGGCGATGCCGGGCCTCGCCCGCTTCACCGCCGACCTCAAGCGCCTGCGAGACGAAAATTACCGGGAGGTGCGCAAAGAGCTGCCGTCCGCCTGGCGCAAACTCGCCCGCAAACTCCGCCGCTCCGCGTCCGGGACACAGGCCACGGGACCGGTTTTCCTGCGCGTGTTCATGGCCTCCCTGCACAGCTACACCGGCGATTTCGATGCTGCCCTGCAGAGCGCCCGTCGTACCCCCACGCCGGCGCACATCCATGCCTTGCGTATCGCGGGGAAAAGGCTGCGCTACCTCGTGGAGACGATACTGCCCTGGCACCCCCAAGCCGGGGGCTTCATACGCGAGATGAAGGCCCTGCATGACACCGCCGGTGCCATCCAGGATCTGCAGCGCCTGGTGGCCCTCTCGGAGCAGGCCTTCCTGCGGCGGGCGGGCGCACGCTACCGGCGCCTACTCGCGGCCTATCTCGACACCCGGGCAGACCACCGCACCTTGAAACGCCCGAACCTCAACCCCGGTTTCGCACCGCTCTTGTGGATCTGCCGCGCCGCGGCTGGAGCGCAGACGGAATACATCGATCGCTTCCGCAAGGCCTACCTCGGTCGTAAGACCCCCGTCTGCGTGCGCGAATTGCGGATGCTCTCCGTCAGGCTCAACAAACTCATGACTAAGAAATGACGCGGCCATGACAGCGTTCGCCGCATGTGGCTAAGGTCAATA
>DATGHI010000046.1:0-6016 GCA_035308065.1 Gammaproteobacteria bacterium
CGTCCGGGGCGATATAGGCGCCGCGGCGCACCGTGGCATGGGGCACGATGCGCGCCCCTTCTTTGGCGAAGGCGGTGGCGTCGTGATTCGCGTATTTCAGCGGGACCTTGTCGTAGTAGCGGGTAGTGCCGTCATCCAGTACCTGGTTCGGATGCAGGCGGAAATGGAGCAGCACCGCCTTCTTCAGCCATTCATTCACGGTCCATCGACCGTTTTTTTTCTCCGCCACGCGCGCCTCGCCCCGGTCCAGGAGGCCGATGGCTTTCTCCACGGCAGCCTTCAGGGCCGGATCGGCCTTGTCGTGCGCGAGCGTAGCCCGGGCGTCGAAGGCCTGTTCGATGTGCTTGCGATAATCGGCGGTGTTCACATCATCCCCATATATGGATATGTCTCTGAGCTGCGTACATTCTGCCATCGGCGGTGTCGCGGCGCCTTCATGCATGCTCCCCGATGCGTGCCATGAGGGCCCCGCGTAGCGCCTCCCGGGCGGCGGGATCGGAGAGGGGCTGGTGTGCCGCGTCGGTGATGAAGAACACATCCTCGGCGCGCTCACCCACGGTGGTGATCTTGGCGTTCTGCAGCCGCACGCCGCAGGCCTTGAGGGCCTGGCCGATCTGAGACAGTAGCCCTGGCCGGTCTCCGGCGGTGATTTCCAGCACCGTGCGCCGGTTGCGCGGATCGTCGCTGAACTGCACCTGCGTCGGTGTCGTGAACATGCGCACCTGACGAGGGGCCCGGCGCGTGACCGCGATGGGCGAGGCATTGCGACGATTGATCTCCCGTACCAGCACCCGTTCGATCTCGGCCAGGCGTTCCGGGTCCACGATGGGTGCGCCGGTGTCTTCGAGCACCACGTAGTCGTCCAGGCTCGCGTCTGTACCCACCGGCACGATGCGCGCATCCATGATGGTGAGGCTGAGCTGGGAGAGCACTGCTGTGACCCGCCCGAAGATGAAGTCGTCGTGACGCGAGTAGACGCAGATCGCCGTGCCGCCGCGCTCCGTGTGCGGCCGCAGGAACACTAGCGGCGCATCGCCTTGGAGGCGGGCCGCCAGGTTCGCGGTGTGCCAGGCGATCTCGTCCGGGGTGTGCCTGAGGAAGTATTCTTCCGACAGATGCACCCAGACGTCGCTGAGGGCAGCGGAGTCCAGGCCACGTTCCAGTAGCAGGGCTTGCGCCTGCCTCTGGGCATCGCCGATGAGTTCGTCCTTTTCAAGCGGAGCTTCGCTGCCGCGGCGCAGTACGCGACTGGCGCTGTGGTAGAGCTCGCTGAAGAGCCCCGCTTTCCAGGAGTTCCAGAGTTCCGGGTTGGTGGCGCGGACATCCGCCACGGTCAGTACATAGAGATAATCCAGGTGCAGCTGGTCTCCCACTCGGGCGGTGAAGGCCTGTATCACCTCCGGGTCGCTGATGTCCTTCTTCTGGGCGGTGAGCGAGAGCAGTAGATGGTTCTGCACCAGCCAGGCGGCGAGCCGCGCCTCGTAGCGATTGAAGCCGTGATCGAAGCAGAACTGCTCCGCTTCCACCGCGCCCAGTTCCGAGTGGTCGCCGCCGCGGCCCTTCGCGATGTCATGGAACAGGCCCGCGAGATAGGCCACCTCGGGCTTAGGCAGCGCCTGCATGATGCGGCTGCACAGCGGGAACTCGTGGTCGTAGCGGGAGAGAGCGAAGCGCCGCAGGTTGCTCACCACGAATAGGGTGTGCTCGTCCACGGTGTAGGCATGGAACAGGTCGTACTGCATCCGCCCCACCACGGCGCCGAAAGCAGGAAGGTAGCGCCCCAACACTCCATAGCGGTTCATACGTCTGAGCTCGTGGGTCACGCCCTGGGGTTCCCGCAGGATGTCCATGAAGAGCGCGCGGATCTCGGGCGCGGATCTGAAGTCATCGTCTACCCGTCCAAGGCTCGCGCGCACCCGGCGGATAGTCTCTGCACTCACGCCCTTGAGGCGCGGGTGCTGCTCAAGCACGTGGAACATCTCCAGCAGAGCTGCGGGGCGGCGCTCGAACAGACCCGGCGAGCGCGCCGCCAGGAACCCGCCCTGGTCCACGAAATCCGGTCCCAGGGATACAGAGTCGCCGTGGGCGGGATTGAGAATGGCTTCGTCGAAGAGCTGCAACAACATCTCGTTCAGGCGCGAGACTTCCAGCACAGTGCGGTAGTACTGCTGCATGAACTGCTCGACGCCCAGGTTGTTCGGTGCATCCTGGTAGCCCGCGAGCTTCGCCAGCTTGATCTGTGCGTCGAACAGCAGCCGATCTTCCCTGCGCCCGTGCAGCAAATGCAGGGCGAAGCGTATGCGCCAGAGATAATCCTGGCCGGCGCTCAGCCGCTGATATTCATCCTCTGTCAGGAAGCCGTGTTCGACGAGACCGTGGAGCGTGGCGGCGCCGAAATGGCGCTTCGCCACCCAACCGATCATCTGGATGTCGCGCAGGCCTCCTGGACCCTCCTTGATGTTGGGTTCCAACCGGTAGGCGGTATCGTGGTACTTGGCGTGGCGTTCTTGCTGTTCGCGCCACTTGGCGGCAAAAAATTGCTGGGAGGGCCAGAGTGCCTTGGGTCCCGTGGCGGCTGCCATCCGCCGGAACAAGGCCTCGTCGCCCGTCAGCAGGCGTGCTTCCATGAGGCTCGTGGCGACGGTGATGTCCTCGCGTGCGTTGGCGACGCATTCCTCCAGGGTGCGCACGCTGTGCCCTATCTCGAGGCCCACGTCCCAGAGGGCCGTGACGAAGGCAGCGATGCGCTCTCGCTGGGAGCTGCCAACCGGATCGCACACCAGGAGCAGCATGTCGATGTCGGAGCAGGGGTGCAATTCGCCTCGGCCATAGCCGCCCACCGCCACCAGCGCGAGGCAGTCCTCGAGGCCCGCGAGATGCAGCCGGAAGCTGCGCAGCAGTAGTGCGTCTACCAAGGCTGCGCGGCTGCGTACCAATTCGCCGACCAGCGTACCCGCTTCGAAACGGCGGCGCAGTTCCGCGTCGCCTTGTTGCAGGCTGCGTTTCAGGGCGGTGACGGCGCGCGCACCTTGGGAGAGGCTACGTTCCAACGCGTCAACGTCGAACAGGGGTTTGAGGGTCTCGGCGGCGGGCGAGGGGGTGAGACTCACGCTTCAGACTTCGCCGTTGGCGCGCCGCGTGAGTATCTCATTGCCCGTGGATGTCACCAGGATGGTGTGTTCCCACTGGGCGGAGAGGGAATGGTCCTTGGTCACTACAGTCCAGCCGTCGGGCAGCATCTTCACGTGACGCTTGCCGGCGTTGATCATGGGCTCCACCGTGAAGGTCATGCCAGGCCTTAGCTCGAGGCCGATGCCCGGGCTGCCGTAATGCAACACCTGCGGGTCTTCGTGGTACACCCGGCCGATGCCGTGGCCGCAGTACTCGCGCACCACAGAGAAACCGTGGCCCTCCGCGTATTGCTGGATGGCGTGGCCGATGTCGCCCAGGCGCGCGCCCGGTTTCGCCATCTCGATGCCGAGCAGCATGGCGTCATGGGTCACCTGCACCAGGCGCTTCGCCAGCACCGAGGGTTCGCCCACGAAGAACATCTTGCTGGTGTCACCGTGGAAACCGTCCTTGATGACCGTCACGTCGATGTTGATGATGTCGCCGTTCTTGAGTTTCTTGTCGTTGGGAATGCCGTGACACACTACATGGTTCACGGAGGTGCACAGGGTCTTGGGGAAGCCGTTATAGCCGACGTTCGCCGGGATCGTCTGCTGAGTGTTGACGATATAGTCGTGGCAGAGCCGGTCCAGCTCATCGGTGGTCACCCCCGCCTTCACATGGGAGGCGACCATGTCCAGGACCTCGGCCGCCAGGCGGCCGGCGGTGCGCATCTTGTCCTGTTCTTCGCGGGTCTTGATGGTAACGGGCATGGACGTGGCTTACTGGGCTTCCGGACGCGGGAAACGGGTGTAAGCCCTTGCCCGCGTTGCGTTTTAAGGGCGTCTTATGGTATAAAGCGCGGCCTTTTTTGGCAACACAAGGCCGGCAACGACTCCGATTATGGGGGCGATACCGGTGTTTTTAAACCCACACATACGCCGAAACCTGTCGTGGGGTGCCGCGGGTCCCGAAAGGGTACCCAAGGTCGCGACACGGGGCGTATGGAGGCTTAACCCCGGGAACTCCCTGGCTTGCCAGGGCGTATCCCATTTAGGAGCGAAAATGTCTACGTCACCCATGTCCATGCGCCAGATGCTCGAAGCTGGCGTGCATTTCGGCCACCAAACCCGTTTCTGGAACCCGAAGATGGCACCGTTCATCTTCGGCGAGCGCAGCCGCATCCACATCGTCAACCTCGAGAAGACCCTGCCGCTCTACAACGAGGCGGCGGAGTTCATCAAGCGTTTGGTGGCGGACGGTGGCACCGTGTTGTTCGTCGGTACCAAGCGCGCTGCGCGCGAGACCATCGGCGAGGAGGCACGCCGCGCCGCTATGCCGTACGTCAACCAGCGCTGGCTAGGCGGCACCCTCACCAACTACAAGACCGTGCGCCAGTCCATACGCCGCATGAAGGAACTGGAGACCCAGTCAGCCGACGGCACCTTCGAGCGCCTCGGCAAGAAAGAAGTCATCCGCCTGCGTCGTGAGATGGAGAAGCTCGAAAAGAGCCTGGGCGGCATCAAGGAAATGAACGGCCTGCCGGACGCCCTGTTTGTGATCGACGTGGGTCATGAGAAGATCGCCATCAACGAGGCGCGCAAGCTCAACATCCCGATCATCGGTGTGGTGGATACCAACAACTCCCCCGACGGTATTGACTACGTGATCCCCGGCAACGATGACGCCATCCGTGCCGTGCAGTTGTACGCGCAGGGTATGGCGGACGCGGTGCTCGCGGGCCGCGAGGCCATGCCGCAGATGGGCGGCGAAGAAGATGAATTCGTGGAGCTCGACGAGAACGGCCGTCCCAAGGCGCGTCGCGGCCGCAAGAAGGGCGCGGCGCCGAAGAAGGCCCCTGCCAAGGCCGTCGAAGGCGAAGCCACCGCTGCCGCGGCTCCGGCCGCCGAACACGCCGGTGCAGCTGACGCCGCCCACCCTGGCGCCCGCCACAAACCAGCGGTCACCCGCAAGAAGGCCCCAGTACGCAAGAAGGCTGGTGCCCGCAGGGGCGGCGGCAAAGCCGAGGAGTGACGGTCGCGTTTGCTGCCCGATCAACCATTCTTAATATTAGGGATCAGGTACAAGACATGACGATCTCAGCGACGATGGTCAAGGAACTGCGCGAGCGCACCGGCGCCGGCATGATGGAATGTAAGAAGGCCCTGACAGAATCCAACGGCGATCTGGATCTCGCCGTGGAGAACATGCGCAAGACTGGCCTCGCCAAAGCTGACAAGAAGGCCGGGCGCGTGGCTGCAGAAGGCCGCATCGCCATCGAGCAGGCCGGCGATGCCATCGCCATGATAGAGGCCAACTGCGAGACGGATTTCGTGGCCAATGGTGAAGAGTTTTCCGGTTTTGCCTCTGCGGTGGCCAAGGCGGTCCTAGCAGCCGCTCCTGTCGGTCTCGACGCGCTAAACGACGTGAAGCTCGCCAATGGCGAGACCGTGGATACCACACGCCGCAATCTGGTGGCTAAGATCGGCGAGAATATGACCGTGCGCCGCATCGAACGTTACCAGACGCTGGGCGGCGTCCTGGGTTCCTATATCCACGGATCGCGCATCGGCGTGCTGGTGGAAATGAAGGGTGGCACGTCGACCCTCGCCAAGGACGTTGCCATGCACGTGGCGGCCAGCAAACCGTTGTGTGTGAAGCCTGAACAGGTCTCTGCCCAGGTGCTGGACAAGGAACGGGAGATCATCCGCGCCCAGTCCGCCGACAGCGGCAAGCCTGCGGCCATCATCGAGAAGATGGTGGAAGGACGCCTCAAGAAGTTCCTGGCGGAGGTCACCCTCCTGGGTCAGCCCTTCGTCAAGGACCCGGACATGAGCGTGGAGAAGCTCCTGGCCAAGTCCGGGGCCGAGGCCGTGCGTTTCGCCCGTTTCGAGGTGGGCGAAGGCAT
>DATGHI010000047.1:0-7570 GCA_035308065.1 Gammaproteobacteria bacterium
TCCATCGGCAACGTGCTGTTCTCGAACTTCGGCGAGACCTCAGCCGCGAGCGGCGAGGTCACGGGCAGCCTGAAGCCCATCGACGCGGCGGACGCCGGCGTGATGATGGCCTACGGCTCGAAGGTGATCATCGTGCCCGGCTACGGCATGGCCGTGGCCCAGGCCCAGCACAAGGTCTGGGAGCTGACCCAGCTCCTGCAGGGCCGTGGCGTGACGGTGAAGTTCGCCATCCACCCGGTGGCGGGACGCATGCCGGGCCACATGAACGTGCTGCTGGCCGAAGCCGGCGTGCCCTACGATATCATCGCGGACCTTGAGGAGATCAACGCCGAGTTCCCCACGGCCGACGTGGCCCTGATCATCGGCGCCAACGACGTGGTGAATCCGGACGCCCGCAACCGCAAGGACAGCCCCATCTACGGCATGCCCATCCTGGACGCCGACAAGGCCAAGAACGTCATCGTCATCAAGCGCGGCCAGGGGCGCGGCTTCTCCGGCATAGAGAACGCGCTGTTCTACATGGACAACACCCGCATGCTCTACGGCGACGGCCAGGAAGCGGTGGCGCGGCTGATTCAGGGCATCAAGACGCTCGACTGACCTCAAAGCTGCTGCGCTCGGCAGGGCGTTGTTGCGCTTCGGACTCGCAGTCGGTCACGTACACCAAGAGTACGCTCCCTCCTGCTCGCCTCGCGCGCCTAGCCCTGTCTTCGCTCGCGACGCTTTGAGGCAGTCCAGATTTAATGGCCAAAATAAAACCCCGCGAGAGCGGGGTTTTTATCGCGGCGGCGGTTTGCCGTTGGGGTTCTTCTGTTTCAACTGCTCCCGCTCGGCCGGCGTCATGTTCTTCCAGCGGTCCCGCAACTGCTGCTGCTTGTCCGGCGGCAACTGCTGGTACTTCTTGAACGTGTCGCGGATGTGCTGCTGCTGGTCCGGCGGCAGCTTCTGGAAAGCCTCGTAGCGCTGCCGCAAACGCGAGCGTTCCTCTGGCGTGAGTTTGCGCCAGCGCTCCAACCGCTCCTTGAAGCGATTGCGCTCCTCGGGGGTCATCTTGCTGTAGCGGTCGGCGGCGTTCACGAGCCGATGCTGGCGCTCCGGCGGCAGGGTCTGCCACTTGTCCTTCTCGTAGTTGAGGAGCTGCTGCTGTGCGGGGGTGAGCGAACCCCAAGGGACAGCAGCGAGGGGGGCGGCGGGCTTGCTCACGGCCGCGGGTGTAGGTGCCGGGGTAACGGGTGCCGCCCGGGCAGGCAGCGCCGTGAAGCAGGCGAGCAGGGTGATGAACAGGAGGCGGGTCTTCATCGGGCACGCCTGCCGACGGTGCCTGCGGGTTGGGTGCCGGGGGAAGTGCCAACGGCCGGGGGCGTAACCGGCGCTTTGCCGTGACGGCGGGACTCGTCCGCAGCCACCTTGGCGGGATCGATGCGCATGAAAGTCATGGGGTCGACCCACTGGCCGTCGTCCCCCTGCCAATCCGCCAGGAAATCCAGCACGTCCGCATCAGCGGGGGGCGGAGGAGCGGCCGGTGTGCCGCCCAGGAGCGGCAGAGCCGCGGTGCAGAGCGCCAGGAACAGCGCACCGCTAGACAGGCGCAAGGCTGTCATCCGCCCACGCCGCTGTCGTCGTCATCGTCCTCGCTGTCGTCCACGGGTTCCGAGGGCTGCGCGGCGGGCTGGTCCTGGGCGGCCATCCACTGGTAGAAGTCCATGTCGCCGTACATGTCCAGGTTGTCGTTGGCCATCATCAGCGGTGCGTCGGAATTGGCCTTGCTGAACGCGCTAGCGGGAGCCGTAGTGCCGGCGCCGCCCATCCACAGGAAGCCGCCCAACAACGCCACGGCGATGAGCGCGGCGACGCCGGCCGGCAGGCGCCAGCCCCGCATCTGCCAACGGGCAGGCACTCCCACCGCCTCCACCGCCCGGGCACGGGCGGTCCGCAGGCGCGCCAGGGTCTCCGAATCAAGGCTGGCAGTGCTGGCCAGGAAGACCTCACGGGCCTTCCGGGCGAAGATGTCGTCGTTTTCAGGCGTATTCATGGCCAATGCTCCCCCAGTGTCTCCCGCAGGCTGTGCATGGCCCGCGAAAGGTGGGTCTTGACGCTGCCTTCCGAGCAGCCCATGGAACGGGCAGTCTCTGCCACGTCCATCCCTTCCAATATACGCAGCATGAAGGCTTCCCGTTGACGTACAGGCAGGGCAGCCAGAGCTGTTTCCAGGGCTTCCATGGCGTCCGCCTGGGCCACCTGCTCGGAGGGGTCCCGGGCGGTGGGGTCGACGGCGCTGGCGATGGGGTCCGGCAACTCGTCCTCCCCCTCCCCCCGCTGTCCACCGAAAAACGACAGGACCCGGTTGCGCACCTTGCGGCGGCGCTGGCAGTCGCGGATACGGCTCTGCAGGATGCGGTAGAAGAGCGGTACCCACTCCACCGGCGGGCGGGCGGCGTAGCGCTTGGCGAGCTGGAACATGGCGTCCTGCACCGCGTCTTGGGCGTCCTCGCGGCTGCGTAGGGCGATCTGCGCGATGCGGAACGCGCGCCGCTCCACCTCGGCCAGGAATCGGTTCATCTCTTGGGCGGTATCCAGAAGACCCCCGGTCGCTGTCATATGACGGGGACGGGGTTTTCGGCCCGTCCTGCGCCGAAAGGTTATCATGCGGACGCATGCTTAAGGCCCGCAGCCCGTCTCATGGCCCATCCAGGCGAGCAAATTTTCATCAAACCGACATCTCGGCGCGCTCTCCGCAGTAATCGTCCGCGGGGCGCGCAAACATCCACACACTTATCCACAAATTCTGTGGATAAGGCCGCGTCCACATGAAACGCGCCCGCTTCCTGAAGGTCGCGGTGCCCTCGCCGTTGTACCGTGACTTCGATTACCTGCCGCCGCCGGGTACCGACCCGTCCGCGCTTTCTCCGGGCGCACGCTTGAAGCTCCCCTTCGGCCGGCGCGAGGTGGTTGGCGTGCTGCTGGAGGTGTCGGACAAATCCGACGTGCCTCAGGCGAAGCTCAAAGCTGCCCGCCGGCTGCTGGATGCATCGCCAGTCATTCCTGCTGACATGCTGTCCCTCGCCCGCTGGGCGGCGGAGTACTACCGCCACCCCATAGGCGAGGTGGTGCAGGCGCTGCTACCGGTGCCGCTGCGCCAGGGCCGCCCCGCTACCGTCGCGGGCGTGTCCGCCTGGCGCTTGAATGCGGCCGGGCGCGACGCGGACCCGACCGCGCTCGGCCGCGCGCCGCGGCAGCGGGCCCTGCACGCGCTGCTCCTCGAGCACGAAGCGGGTTTGGATTCCCAGGAAATCGCGATACGGTTGCCGGACGCCGCTGCCGCACTCCGCGCCCTCAGGAAACGCGGCTGGGTGGATGACGTGACGCGGGACGCGGCCCCCGCGGCCGTCAGCACGGCGCCCGCCCTGGTGCCCTTGAACCCGGCGCAACGCGCCGCAGCGGCGGAGATCGGCGCCGCCTTGGGCGGCTACAGGGCATTCCTGCTGGACGGGGTCACCGGCAGCGGCAAGACCGAGGTTTATCTCGACTCCATCGCCGCCGCCCTCGCCCGGGGACTGCAGGCGCTGGTGCTGCTACCGGAGATCAACCTCACGCCCCAGACGCTCGCCCGCTTCCGTGCCCGTTTCGGCTCTGTAGCGGCCTTCCATTCCGGCTTGAGCGACGGTGAGCGGCTCGCCACCTGGCTCGGCGCAAGGGACGGCAGGGCGCAGGTGATCGTGGGCACCCGCTCCGCGGTGTGGCTGCCGCTCGCGCGTCCCGGCATCTTCGTGGTGGACGAGGAACACGATGCGTCCTTCAAGCAGCAGGAGGGTTTCCGCTACTCGGCCCGGGACTTGGCGGTGGTGCGGGCCCAGCGCGCCCACGCGCCGGTGGTATTGGG
Source organism: Gammaproteobacteria bacterium (assembly GCA_035308065.1). Classification (GTDB taxonomy): domain Bacteria; phylum Pseudomonadota; class Gammaproteobacteria; order Natronospirales; family REEB76; genus DASUBN01. The sequence continues at coordinate 3,881 of DATGHI010000047.1, forward strand.
TTCAGCCACGCCCTCGCTGGAATCGCTGCACAACGCGGCGCAACAGCGTTACAAGCGCCTGCACCTGCCGGAGCGGGCTGGCGTCGCGCGCCATCCCGCGGTGCGCCTCGTGGACATCCGCACCCGGCCCCTCACGGCCGGCCTCTCGGACTTGCTGCTGGATGCGGTGAAACGCCACCTCAGCGACGGCGGCCAGGTACTCCTGTTCCTGAACCGCCGCGGCTACGCACCCACCTTCATGTGCCACGACTGCGGCAGCCAGGAACTCTGCCGGCGCTGCGACGCGCGCATGACCTTGCACGGCCGCGACCGGCTCGTCTGTCACCACTGCGGTGCTGAGCGTCCCGCGCCGGCGCGCTGCGCCCAGTGCGGGAGCGCCTCCTTCGGCGCCATCGGCCAGGGCACGGAACGCATCGAGTCCGTGCTCGCGGAGCTCTTCCCGGGCACGGGGGTGGCGCGGGTGGACCGTGACAGCACTCGCCGCAAGGGCAGCATGGAGAAGATCCTGGCGGAAGTGCGGAACGGCACGCGACACCTGCTGGTGGGCACGCAGATGCTGGCCAAGGGCCACGACTTCCCCAACGTGACGCTGGTGGGCGTGCTGGACGCGGACCAGGGGCTCTTCAGCGCCGATTTCCGCGCCAGCGAGCGCATGGCCCAACTCATCACCCAGGTATCGGGCCGGGCCGGAAGGGCGGAGCGCCCCGGCGAAGTATTGATCCAGACCTTGAAGCCCGACCATCCCCTGCTCGTGCACCTGGTGCGGGAAGGCTACGGGAGCTTCGCGGCGGCGGCGCTCGCCGAACGCCGGAGCGCGGGGCTTCCGCCATACGCGGCCCTGGCGCTGCTCCGGGCCGAGGCGCCAGGAACCGACGCTCCGAAGGCCTTCCTGGAAGCGGCCTTGAACCGACTCGCCGCGGGTCGCGTCGCGGGCGTGACTCTCCTCGGCCCCGCGCCTGCACCCATGGAGCGGCGCGCCGGACGCTACCGGGCGCACCTGCTCTTGCAGGCGGCGCAGCGCGCCCCTCTGCAGAAACTCCTGGCGGCGGTACTGCCGGAACTGGATGAACTCAAAGAAGCCCGTCGGGTGCGCTGGTCGATAGACGTCGATCCCGTGAGTCTCGATTAAACCCGGGCTTTCCATGCCGCGTACCGGTAAAATCTGCGCGCCATGAAACACGCCCTAGACCAGCTGCTGCGCAAGACTCTCACGAAGGAGGCGGGCGACCTCTTCCCCCGGGACGCGGTGCCGGCTGGGCCGCTCCTGGAACGCACCCGGGACCGCAAGCACGGCGACTTCGCCACCAACGTGGCACTCGCCCTCGCGAAGTCCGCCGGACGCAAGCCGCGAGAGCTCGCGACGGCCATCGTCCAGGCGCTGCCGGCGTCGCCGCTCATCGCCAAGACCGAGATCGCCGGCCCCGGCTTCATCAACTTCTTCCTCTCCCCCACGGCCTACCACACGGAACTGAAAGCCATCCTGGACGCCGGCGAGCGTTACGGCCGGAACGACTTCGGCAAGGGTGCGAAGGTGATGGTGGAATTCGTGTCTGCCAATCCCACGGGACCGCTGCACGTGGGCCACGGACGCGGCGCGGCCGTCGGGGACTGCGTGGCGCGGCTGCTGGAAGCCACCGGTTGGGCCGTGACGCGCGAGTTCTACTACAACGACGCCGGCGCACAGATCGACAATCTGGCGCGCTCGGTACAGGCGCGTTGCCAGAACCTCGAGCCGGACCAGCCCGGCTGGCCGGAGGACGGCTACCGCGGCGAATACATCAAGGACGTGGCGAAAGCCTATCTCGCCAAGGAGACGGTGCACGCCGACGGCCGCGATTGGACCGCGAAGGGCGACCCGGAGGACCTGGACGCCCTGCGCCGCTTCGCCGTGGAGTACCTGCGCCACGAGCAGGATCTCGACCTCAAGGCTTTCGGCGTCAGCTTCGACGTCTATTACCTGGAATCCTCCCTCTACACCGAAGGCAAGGTGGAGGAGACCGTGAAGGAGCTCATCAAGCACGGCCACACCTACGAGAAAGAGGGCGCACTGTGGCTCAAGACCACGGACTTCGGCGACGACAAGGACCGGGTGATGCGCAAGTCCGACGGCAGCTACACCTATTTCCTGCCGGACGTGGCCTACCATGTGAACAAGTGGCAGCGCGGCTTCCACCGCGTCGTCAACGAGCACGGCGCCGACCACCATTCCACTACCGCGCGGGTGCGCATCGGCCTGCAGGCGCTCGACATGGGCATCCCCAAGGACTGGCCCGAGTACGTGCTGCACCAGATGGTGACGGTGATGAAGGGCGGCGAGGAGGTGAAGCTCTCCAAGCGCGCCGGCAGCTACGTGACCTTGCGCGACCTCATCGACATGGCCGGAAAGGATGCCACCCGCTTCTTCCTGATCTCGCGCAAGTCTGATTCCCAACTCACTTTCGACGTGGATCTCGCCACCTCCAAGAGCAACGACAACCCGGTGTTCTACATCCAGTACGCCCACGCCCGCATCATGAGCGTGGAGCGGCAACGCAAGGAGAAGGGCATCGGCTACGACGCCGCCAACGGCCTGAAACATCTAGCGCAGCTCGACGATCCCCACGAGCAGGCGCTCTGGGTCGAGTTGTCGCGCTATCCGGAACTGCTGGAGTCCGCCGCTCGGACACTGGAACCCCATCTCCTGGCCCAGTATCTTCGCGAAGTCGCCACGGCCTTCCACAGCTTCTACGACTCCTGCCCGTTCCTCGTCGAGGATGCGGCCTTGAAGGACGCACGCCTGACCCTCGCCCTCGCCACGCGCCAGGTGCTCCGGAACGGCCTTACACTGTTGGGTGTGAGCGCACCGGACTCCATGTGATGCTAAAAATTAGGGCCGATTTTTATGGCTAAGGACTACAAGAACTCGCCGAAGCCGAAGGACAAGCCGAAGAAGAAGAGTGGCGGCTTCCCGGGCTGGGGCTGGTTCGTGCTTGGGATCATCGCCGCTGTGGCCGTCATCAAGGGTGGGCCGGTGCTCTGGGAGGCGGAGATGCACGCCGGCAAGCACAGCACGGCGGACAAGCCTGCGGCGGCCGCCACGACCCATATGGCCGCGCCGTCTGCCACTACGGCCACCCACTACGATTTCTACAAGATGCTACCGTCCTTCCAGGTGGTGATCCCGGGCCAGGACAAGGACGTGAAGTCCGGCAACGAGACGGCGCCGGTGCAACAGCCCGGCAGCTACATCCTGCAGGTGGGTTCCTTCCCCAACTTCGCCGACGCCGACAAGATGAAGGCGACGCTGGCGCTGCAGGGCATCGAGTCCAACATCCAAGAGGTGCAGGTGAACAACGGCTCCACCTGGAACCGGGTGCGCATCGGGCCCATCAAGAACCTGAAGGAATTGAACGACCTGCGCGCCAGGTTGGCGCAGGATCACATCGATCCACTGGTGATAAAGCAGGGGCCCTGATCAACCCTCGCCGTCGTCGCCGCCGAGCTGCCTGAAATCGATCCCCAGTGAATTGAGTTTGCGGTAGAGGTGTGTGCGTTCCATGCCCACCCGTTCCGCCAGCTTGCCCACCTTGCCGCCGCAGAGCTGCAGCTGCTCCTCCAGGTAGGCCCGTTCGAAGTGCTCACGTGCCTCCCGCAAGGGCATGGCGAGCAGATCCTGCTTGATGAAGGGCTCGCCTTCGGCGGCCGCCTGAG
>DATGHI010000048.1:0-15326 GCA_035308065.1 Gammaproteobacteria bacterium
GATAGCGAACCTGGGGCAGAAGGCCGGCGGCATCGCCGCACGCTTCTATGCCGATCCCACCGCCACACAGCGGGTGGTGGCGGTCACCGGCACCAACGGCAAGACCTCCGTGAGCCTGATCACCGCCCAATCCCTCGCCGAAGCGGGCAAGCCCTGCGGCGTGCTGGGCACCGTGGGTTTCGGCGCCTACGGCAGGCTGGAGGCGCCGACCCACACCACGCCGGACGCGGTCAACATGCAGGCCTGGCTCGCGCGCTTCCGCGACCAAGGATTGAAGCACGTGAGCCTGGAGGCCTCGAGCCATGCCCTGCACCAGGGGCGGGTAAACGGTACGCACGTGGAAGTGGCGGTGTTCACCAACCTGACCCGCGATCACCTGGATTACCACGGCAGCATGGCAGAGTACGGCACCGCCAAGCGCCGCCTGTTCGAGATGCCGGGCCTGAAGCACGCGGTCATCAACCTGGATGACGCCTTCGGGCGGGAGCTGGCGACCTCGCTGCCGCCGGGCGTGGAGAGCATCGGCTACAGTCTCGAGGACCGCGAGAATCCCCACGGTGACAGTTTAAAGGCCGTGGACCTGGCCCTGAACAGCGGCGGCTTGACCTTCGACGTCACGAGTGAACGAGGCCGCGGCCACGTGGACTCGCGCCTCTTGGCGCGCTTCAATGCCGGCAACCTGCTGGCGGTACAAGGCGTGCTGCTCTCGCTCGGTTTGCGATTTGACGAGACGCTCCGCGCCCTCAGCCGTGCGCGTACTGTGCCGGGACGCATGGAATGCTTCGGTGGCGGCGCTGATCTGCCCTTGGTGGTGGTGGACTACTCCCATAGCCCCGACGCCCTGGAGAAGGCCCTGACCGCTGCCCGCGCCCACTGCCGTGGCCGGCTGTGGTGCGTGTTCGGTTGCGGCGGTGAGCGCGACCGCGGCAAGCGGCCGCAGATGGGCGCCATCGCAGAGCGCTTGGCGGACCAGGTGATCGTCACCGACGACAACCCGCGCCACGAGGACGGAGACGCCATCGTGAAGGAAGTGCTGGCAGGTATGCGCGCACCCGCTCATGTGAGGGTGGAGCGGGACCGGTCACGGGCGGTGGAGCAGGCGGTGAAGTCCGCGATCCCCGGCGACGTGGTGCTGGTGGCCGGCAAGGGCCACGAGACCGAACAGGTCATCGGCGACCGGGAACTGCACTACAGCGACCGGGAGACCGCGGCGCGGCTCCTCGAGGAGGGCGCGCCGTGAGCCTGCGTCACCTCTCGGACTTGGCCACCGCCACCGGCGGAAGCCTCACGGGCCGGGACCGGGAATTCAAGCATGTCATCCAGGACACGCGCGTGCTCGGAGCGGGGGACCTGTTCGTGGCCATCAAGGGCGAGCGCTTCGACGGCCATGAATTCGTGGCCCAAGCGGAGAAACTCGGCGCCGCCGGCGCGCTCGTGGAGCATCCGGTGAAGTGCGCACTGCCCCAAGTGCGGGTGAAGGACTCGCGTCGCGGCCTCGGTGTCTACGCCGGCACGTGGCGGCAGCAATTCACGCTGCCGCTTATCGGCGTCACGGGTTCGAGCGGCAAGACCACCCTGAAGGAGATGCTCGCCAGCATCCTCAAGCTGCGCGGAACCACTCTTGCAACCCGCGGCAACATGAACAATGACATCGGCATGCCCCTGACGCTGTTGGAACTCGACGCCTCCTACCGCTACGCGGTCATCGAGATGGGTACGAATCACCCGGGCGAGATCGGCTATCTCGCCGCGCTCGCGGCGCCCACCATCGGCGTGGTCAGCAACGCCGGGCCAGCGCATCTCGAGTTCCTCAAGGATCTGGCCGGCGTGGCACGGGAGAAGGGTGCGATGTTTGAGAACCTCGCCGCCGACGGCACCGCGGTCATCAACGGCGACGACGCCTACGCGCCGCTCTGGCGCGAGATGGCGGGCAAGCGGCGCGTCGCTTCCTTCGGCTTCAGCGAACAGGCGGACTTCCATCCGCTTCCCGGCGTGTTGCGCCAGGTCCAGGGTGGCGGCTGGCAGTTCCACCTGAAGTGCCCTGCAGGCGAAACGGATATCACCGTCTCCCTGCCAGGCCGGCACAACGTGGCGAACGCCCTGGCGGCCGCGGCGGCGGCCGTGAGCGCCGGTGCGAGCCTCGACGAGGTGCGCGCCGGTCTCGCCCAAGCGCCGGCCACCGCCGGGCGGCTCATCGTCGGCGCCGGCTGGAACGGCTGCCGGCTCATCGATGACACCTATAACGCCAACCCGCAGTCGCTCATGGCGGCGGCGGAGTTCGCCGTGGGCCTGGGCGGTCGCACTTGGCTGGTGCTCGGTGATATGGGCGAACTCGGATCCGCCGCGGAGCGTCTGCACGCCGAGAGCGGCACACGCCTGCGCGCCGTCGGTATCGAGCGGCTGTACACCTTCGGACCTATGAGCCGGCACGCCGCCGAGGCCTTCGGCGCGGGTGCGCAGTGGTTCGAGGACCTGAATGCCCTGACCCGCGCCCTGCGTGTCGAGGCTGGCCATGACGTGACGCTGTTGATCAAGGGTTCCCGCTCCATGCGCATGGAGCGCGTGGTGGAAGCGCTGCGTTCGCAACAAGCACCCGGCCGCGCCGCCAACGGAGGTCATTGAATGCTGCTGCTGCTTGCCGAATACCTGAGCCGTGCCTATCCCGCGTTCCACGTGTTCCACGTGGTGACCTACCTGACGTTGCGCGCGATCCTCGGGAGCCTCACGGCCCTGAGCTTATCCTTCGTGATGGGCCCGGCCATGATCCGCTGGCTGACGGTGGTGAAAGTGGGGCAGAGCGTGCGCAAGGACGGCCCGCAGTCGCACCTATCGAAGGCCGGCACCCCAACTATGGGTGGGACACTGATCCTCTCCGCCATCGTCATCGCGACGCTCCTCTGGGGCGACCTGAGCAACCGCTACGTGTGGGTGCTGCTGGCGGTGACTTTCACCTTCGGAGCCATCGGCTTTGCGGACGATTATCTGAAGCTGGTGCTCAAGAATGCCAAGGGCCTGTCCGCCCGCAGCAAGTACCTGTGGCAATCGGTATTCGGCCTGGGCGTGGCGCTGGCGCTTTACTACACACACCACGAGCCTACCGAGATCGATTACATCCTGCCGTTCTTCAAGCAGGTGGCACTGCCGCTCGGTGTGCTCTACGTGATCATCACCTACTTCGTGGTGGTGGGCACTAGCAACGCCGTGAACCTCACCGACGGCCTGGACGGCCTCGCCATCATGCCGGCGGTGTTGGTGGGCGGCGCGCTAGGCATCTTTGGCTACGCCTCCGGCAACTTTAACTTCGCCCATTACCTCGCCATCCCCTATCTGCCAGGCGCCGGCGAAGTGGTGGTGTACTGCGGTGCTCTGGTGGGAGCGGGGCTCGGATTCCTGTGGTTCAACGCCTATCCGGCGCAAGTGTTCATGGGCGACGTGGGCGCGCTGGCGCTGGGCGCCGCCCTCGGAACCCTCGCCGTGATCGTGCGCCAGGAGATCGTGCTGTTCATCATGGGCGGCGTGTTCGTCATCGAGACCGTGTCGGTGATCCTGCAGGTGGCCTCGTTCAAGCTCACCGGCAAGCGCATCTTCCGCATGGCACCGCTGCATCACCATTTCGAATTGAAAGGCTGGCCGGAGCCGCGCGTGATCGTGCGCTTCTGGATCATCACCGTGATCCTGGTGTTGGTGGGTCTCTCGACCCTCAAGGTGAGATGAGGTGGGACTGGCCATGAAACAACACAGGACCAAGACGCTGATCGTGGGTCTCGGCAAGACCGGACTGTCCTGTGCGCGTTTCCTCGCGGCCCACGGCGAGGAGATTGCGGTGACCGACAACCGTGAGCGGCCGCCGGGTCTCGCCGACCTTCGCGCCCAATTGCCGGACACGGCGGTGTTCCTCGGAGGGTTCTCCGAGGATGCGTTGAAGCACGCGGACCGGGTGGTGGTCTCGCCGGGTGTGTCCGTGTCGACGCCGTTCATCGCCAAGGCACGGGCGCTCAAGCTACCGGTCATAGGCGACATCGAACTCTTCGCCCATTATGCGCGCGCGCCGGTGGTGGGCATCACCGGCGCCAACGGCAAGAGCACGGTCACGACGCTCATCGGCGTCATGGCCGAGCGCGCAGGTAAACAGGTGCGCGTCGGCGGCAATCTCGGCACGCCGGCGCTGGAGCTTCTGAAGAAAGACGAGCCGGATCTCTACGTGCTGGAGCTCTCGAGCTTCCAGCTGGAGATCACCGATTCCCTGGTCTGCGTCGCGGCCACGGTGCTCAACCTGTCCCCGGACCACATGGACCGCTACAAGGACATGCAGGACTACGGCGCTGCCAAGGCACGTATCTTCCGCCACTGCGGCACGGCGGTGCTGAACCGCGACGACGCGCTGGTGCGGGACATCGGCGCGGGCGTGAAGCGGCGGGTGAGCTTCGGTCTCGACATCCCCCCGCTAGGCCGCGACTACGGCGTCATCGGCACCGGAGCCGGTGAATGGCTGGTGCGTGGCAGCGAACGTCTGATCCCCGCATCGGTGGTGCGCCTCCAGGGGCGCCACAACCTGGCGAACGCGCTGGCGGCCCTCGCCCTCGGCGAAGCGGCGGGGTTGCCCATGCCAGCCATGGTGGAGGCACTGCAGGACTTCCGCGGACTGCCGCACCGCATGGAATACATGGGCACCGCGAACGACGTGGTGTATTACGACGACTCCAAGGGCACCAACGTGGGCGCGACCCTCGCCGCGGTCTCGGGTGTGACTCAGCCATTGGTACTGATCGCCGGCGGCGACGGCAAGGGGCAGGACTTCGCGCCCCTGGCGGCAGCGCTCAAGGCCAAGGCGCGCGCCGTGGTGCTCCTCGGCAAGGACGCACCGCTCATGGAGCAAGTCTTCGAGGGCAAGGTCGCCGTGAAACGCGTGGCGGACATGGATGCGGCGGTGGAAGCAGCGGCGGAACTGGCCCAGCCCGGCGACATGGTGCTCCTGTCTCCCGCCTGCTCGAGCCTGGACATGTTCGACAATTTCGAGCATCGCGGCCGCGCGTTCGCGGCAGCGGTGAGGAGGCTCGCTGGTGGCTGAGAGGCGCATCGCGGGAGACGTGGAAGTGCGCGGACTGGACGCGCCGCTGCTGTTCATCGCTGGCCTGATCCTGGTGATCGGCCTCGTCATGGTGGCGTCCGCGTCCATCACCCTGGCCGACAAGACCACCGGCAGCCCGTTCTACTACCTGACCCGCCAAATGGTGTTCGCCGCCGTCGGCGCCGGTGCCGGCCTGCTCATGTATCTGCTACCGCTTTCCTGGTGGCAGCGTTCAGGCTATCTGCTGCTCATGCTGGCCTTCGCACTGCTCGCGGTGGTGCTGGTGCCTGGCATCGGCCGGCACGTGAACGGCAGCATTCGCTGGGTGGCGATGGGGCCGTTCCGCCTGCAGGTGTCGGAACCGGCGCGACTGTTGATCTTCGTATACCTCGCGGGTTATATCGTGCGACGCGGCGAGGAACTGGCCTCCGGCATGAAGGGCTTCCTCAAGCCCATGCTGCTCATCGGCTGCGCCGGTCTGCTCCTGCTGATGGAGCCAGACTTCGGCGCGACTCTGGTGCTCACCTGCACCGCCATGGCCATGCTGTTTCTGGGCGGCGCGCGCCTGCGGGACTTCGCCCTGTGCGCAGGCGTCGGCGGCCTCGCGTTCGTGATCTTGGTGCTGTCCTCTCCCTACCGGCTCGCGCGGCTCACGGGCTTCCTCGATCCCTGGCAGGACCCGTTCAGCAGCGGTTTCCAGCTCACCCAATCCCTTATCGCCATCGGCCAGGGACAGTGGTTCGGCGTGGGCCTGGGCCAGAGTGTGCAGAAGCTCTTCTACCTGCCCGAGGCGCACACAGATTTCTTGTTCGCGGTCACGGCGGAGGAGTTCGGCCTCCTGGGTTCGCTCGCGATCATCGGCCTGTATCTCATGCTCACCTGGCGGACGATCCTGCTGGCGCGCCGCGCCGCCAAGCGCGGGCAGCTCTTCGGCGCCCACCTCGCCTTCGGCATCGGCATATGGATCGGTTTGCAGGCCTTCATCAACGTGGGCGTGAACATGGGGGTGCTGCCCACCAAGGGACTGACCCTGCCGCTCATGAGTTACGGCGGCAGCAGCCTGATCGTGAGCTGCGCCGCCATCGGCCTGCTCATGCGCGTCGACCGCGAGACCCGCGAGAGCGGCAAGTGGAAGACTGAAGAAGAGGTGGCCGCATGACGCGCTCACCTGAAATAGTCATTATGGCTGGCGGTACAGGAGGCCACGTGTTCCCCGCGTTGGCCGTCGCCGATGTGTTGCGCAACCGCGGCCACAGGGTCACCTGGATCGGCACGCGCCAGGGACTGGAGGCGCGTGTAGTACCCGCTGCCGGCATACCCATGGAATGGATAGACGTGGGCGGAGTGCGTGGCAAGGGCTTCGGCACGCTGCTCAAGAGCCCCTTCACTCTCACGCGTGCGCTCCTCCAGGCCCTCGGCATCTTCCGCCGCCTGAAGCCCGCCGCCGCGCTGGGCATGGGCGGTTTCGCCAGCGGGCCCGGCGGCCTCGCCGCGCGGCTCGCCGGCTGCCCCTTGGTCCTGCACGAACAGAACGCGGTGCCGGGCGTCACCAACCGCATCCTGAGCCGCATGAGCCGCCACGTGTTGGAGGGCTTTCCCGGCAGCTTCGCCGCGAGCCGACACGCGCGCCACGTGGGCAACCCGGTGCGCGCGGCCATCGCCGGCTTGCCGCCGCCGGAGAAACGCTTCGCCGGGCGCACGGGACCCCTGCGTCTTCTCGTGATAGGCGGCAGCCAGGGCGCACGGGTGCTGAACGAGAACCTCCCAGCGGCAGTGGCGCTCTTGAACGTCAAACGCCGGCCCGAGGTGTTGCACCAGACCGGCGGCCGGGACGCGGAAAAAGTCGCGGCACACTACCGGGAATTGGGCGTGGAGGCACGGGTCGCGCCCTTTATCGACGACATGGCCGTGGCCTACGCCTGGGCGGACCTCGCGGTATGCCGCTCCGGCGCACTGACCGTGGCGGAACTCTCCGCCGCAGGCCTGGGCGCGGTGCTGGTGCCGTTCGCAGCAGCGGTAGACGATCACCAGACCAAGAACGCTGCATTTCTGGTAGGCAACGGCGCCGCACGGCTATTGCCCCAGTCCGCCGCCACACCCCAGGTGGTGGCGGCATTGCTGGATGAACTGCTGGCGGAGCGCAGCACACTCGCGGAGATGGCGCGGCATGCCCGCGCCCTGGCGCATATGGACGCGGCGGAGCGGGTCGCCCAGGAGTGCCTGGTGGCGGGAGGGCTCTCATGAGCAACCTCATGCGGCGCATCCGCAATATCCATTTCGTGGGCATCGGCGGCGCCGGCATGGGCGGCATTGCCGAGGTGCTCATCAACCTAGGCTACCAGGTACGCGGCTCGGACCTCAAGGCCAACGCCGTGACGCAGAGATTGCAAAGCCTCGGCGCACGCGTGGTCATCGGCCACCAGCCCGCCAACGTGGCGGATGCGGACGTGGTAGTGATTTCCAGCGCCGTGTCGCCGGACAACCCCGAGGTGCAAGAGGCGCGCACGCGCCGCATCCCGGTGGTGCGGCGCGCGGAGATGTTGGCAGAACTCATGCGCTTCCGCTTCGGCATCGCCGTGGCCGGCACCCACGGCAAGACCACCACCACGAGCCTGGTGGCGAGCGTGCTCTCAGAAGCGGGACTCGATCCCACCTTCGTCATCGGCGGCAAGCTCAACAGTTCCGGCACCCACGCGCGCTTGGGGCAAGGCAGCTACCTGGTGGCCGAGGCGGACGAGAGCGATGCCTCCTTCCTGCATCTGCAGCCGCTCATCGCCGTGGTCACCAACATCGACGCGGACCACCTCGGCGCCTACGGCGGCGACTTCGCGCGCCTTTCCGCGACCTTCATCGAATTCCTGCAGCACCTGCCGTTCTATGGCCTCGCCGTGCTGTGCAGCGACGATGCGGAAATAAGCCGCCTGCTGCCGGACGTGGGTAGGCCATTGGTCACCTACGGCACCGCCGAGGAGGCGGACTTCCGCGCGAGCGACATCCGGCGCGAAGGGCAGGTGACGCACTTCCAGGCCTGGTTGCCAAAGCGTTCCAAGCCCCTGGAAGTGCGCCTGAATCTCGCCGGGCGGCACAACGCACTGAACGCGCTCGCGGCCATCGCCGTGGCCCACGATCTCGGCGTCGCCGACGAAGCCATCCTCAAGGCGCTGGCGGGATTCGAGGGCGTGGGCCGCCGCTTTCAGATACAGGGCGAGTTGGACACGTCCCATGGCCGGGTGCTGCTGGTGGACGATTACGGCCACCATCCCCGCGAACTAGCGGCCACGATCCAGGCGGCGCGGGAGGGCTGGCCCGACAAGCGCCTGGTGGTGGCCTTCCAGCCACACCGCTATACCCGCACCCGCGACCTGTTCGACGACTTCGCCGAGGTGCTGTCCCAGGTGGACGTGCTCTTACTGACGGAGGTCTACGCCGCCGGCGAGGCGCCCATCGCCGGCGCCGACGGCCGCGCATTGGCGCGCGCCATCCGTAACCGCGGCCGCGTGGACCCGGTGTTCGTACAGAAAGCCCAGGAGCTGCCGGAGGCGCTGGCGGGAGTGCTGAAGCACGGCGACCTGCTGTTGACTCTGGGTGCAGGTGACATCGGCGCGGTGGCGGCGGAGCTGCCGGCGCGCCTCACAGGCAAGGGAGTCGAGGTATGAGCGAAAGCAAGTCAAACAAGCCCGTGAGTTTCTGGCGCAAACGCAGCGTGGTGGTGGGAACAGGCGCGGCGCTGGTGTTGGCCCTGGGGCTCAGCCTCGCGCTCTGGCTCGCGGCACCGCTCTTCGCCGGGCCCAGGCTCACGGCCCTCACCGTCACCGGCCGCCTGCAGCACGTGGATCCGGCGGCAGTGCGCGGCGCGGTACTGCCGGCGCTCGGCACGGGCTTCTTCACGACCCGCGTCGAGGATGTGAGCGCCGCCGTGGAACGGCTTCCCTGGATCGCGGAGGCGGATGTGCGCCGCGAGTGGCCCCACACCCTGCACGTGGACGTGGTCGAGGAGGTGCCGGTGGCCCGCTGGAACGGCGACGGCCTCATGGATGCCCAGGGTCGGGTCTTCGTGCAGGACAGCGATAAAGCGTACTCGGTATTGCCACTGTTGAACGGCCGAGACGGCAGCGAGCAGGACGTGCTTGCCCAATACAACACCCTGGCGAGCCTAGTGGCATCGCGGGGGCTCGTCATCACGGCGCTGACGGTGGACGCCCGCGGCGCGGCCACAGTGGTGCTCAACGACGGCGTCGAGGTGCGGCTCGGTCGCGAGGATGCGGAAGCGCGGCTCGAGCGCTTCAGCGCCGTGGCGTTGCCGGCCCTGGGCGCCAAGCTTACGACCGTGGCTTACGTGGACATGCGCTACACCAACGGTTTCGCGGTGGGCTGGAAGACGCCCGGCGGCGAACACGCCAAACAGGGGGCCTAATGCTGATGGCAAAGAAGACAGACAAGCACCTCATCGTGGGCCTGGATGTGGGCACTTCCAAGGTGGTGGCCATTGTCGGCGAGATCCTGCCGGAGGGCGGCGTGGAGATCGTCGGTATCGGCTCGCACCCCTCGCGCGGCCTGAAGAAGGGCGTGGTGGTGAATATCGAGTCCACGGTGCAGTCCATCCAGCGCGCGGTGGCGGAAGCCGAGCTCATGGCCGGCTGCCAGATCCACTCGGTTTACACCGGCATCGCCGGCAGCCATGTGCGCAGCTTGAACTCCCACGGCGTGGTGGCGATCCGAGACAAGGAGTGCACCGCCGGCGACGTTGAGCGCGTCATCGACGCGGCACGTGCCGTGAGCATTCCCGCGGACCAGAAGATTCTGCACGTGCTGCCCCAGGACTTCATCATCGACGGCCAGGATGGCATCCGCGAGCCCATCGGCATGTCCGGCGTGCGCCTCGAAGCGCGCGTCCACATCGTCACCGGCGCCGCTAGCGCGGCGCAGAACATCGTGCGCTGCGTGGAGCGCTGCGGGCTCAAGGTGGACGACGTGATCCTGGAACAGCTGGCATCGAGTTATGCGGTGCTGAACGAGGACGAGAAGGACCTAGGCGTGTGCCTCGTCGATATCGGCGGCGGTACCACCGATATCGCGGTATTCACCGACGGCGCCATCCGCCACACGGCGGTGATCCCCATCGCCGGCGACCAGGTGACTAACGATATCGCCGTGGCGCTGCGCACCCCGACGCACCACGCCGAGGAGATCAAAATCAAGTATGCCTGCGCGCTGCCGCAGCTCGCTAGCGCCGACGAGACCATCGAGGTGCCGAGCGTCGGCGAGCGCCCGCCACGGCGGTTGGCGCGTCAGACGCTCGCCGAGGTGGTGGAGCCGCGCTACGAGGAACTGTACAGCCTCATCCAGGCGGAACTGCGGCGCAGCGGCTTCGAGGAGCAGATTCCGGCGGGCATCGTGCTCACCGGTGGCAGCTCCAAGATGGAAGGTGCAGTGGACCTCGCCGAAGAGGTGTTCCATGCGCCGGTGCGTCTCGGTTCGCCGCAGGGTGTCACGGGTCTGGTGGATGTGGTGCGCAACCCGATCCATTCGACGGGCGTGGGTCTGCTCCTGTTCGGCGCCCAGAGCCTGCCGGTGGGTGGTGGCCAGCAGCGGACGCAGAACGGCGTGCAGGACGTGTGGGAGCGCATGAAGCAATGGTTTCAAGGTTCGTTTTGAGATGGATCGAGTGAAGGCTGGACGCGGATCTGGGAGGAAAGTTTTATGAGTTCCATGAAAAAGCCCATCCATGGACTTTTTCAATTCGGCAAGTCCGGTGCTTCCAGCAGCGCATCGTGCGCTGCTGGAAGATCCAGCCGTACATCCATGTACGGCGTTCGTGGCGAAGCCACGAACCCAGACTTGCCTCCGCCGAATCAAGCACAGACGTGCTTGATTCGCGTGCGGCACATCCCTGTGCTGCAAGTGCTCGCACCGGAGCCCGGGAGGCTACCGGTGTCGAGTAGAGGCTTAAAGGTTTTCGGCTTTATATATGAGGAGGCCGGTTATGTTCGAACTAATGGATGACATGGGTCAGAACGCTGTGATCAAGGTGGTCGGTGTCGGAGGCGGAGGCGGCAACGCCATCCAGTACATGGTGTCGCGCGGCGTGGAGGGCGTCGACTTCGTCGCCATCAACACCGATGCCCAAGTGCTGCGCAAAGCCAATGCCAAGACCACCTTGCAGATCGGCGGCAGCTTCACTAAGGGCCTGGGCGCCGGTGCCAATCCCGACGTGGGACGGCAGGCGGCTCTCGAGGACCGCGACCGTATCGAGGAGGTGCTCAAAGGCAGCGACATGGTGTTCATCACCGCCGGCATGGGCGGCGGCACCGGTACCGGCGCCTCGCCGGTGGTGGCGCAGGTGGCGAAGGAGATGGACATCCTGGTGGTGGCGGTGGTGACGAAGCCCTTCGGCTTCGAACGCAACAAGCGCATGACTGTGGCCGAGAAGGGTATCGCCGAGCTGTCCGAATACGTGGACTCGCTCATCGTGATCCCAAACGACAAACTGGCGGCGGTGCTGGGGCGCGAGATCACGCTGATCAATGCCTTCCAGTCGGCGAACGAGGTGCTGCTGGGTGCGGTGCAGGGCATCGCCGACATCATCACCCGCCCGGGCCTCATCAATGTGGACTTCGCCGACGTGCGTACCGTCATGTCCGAGATGGGCATGGCGATGATGGGCACGGGCTCTGCCACCGGTGAGAACCGGGCGCGGCGCGCAGCCGAAGCTGCACTGGCGAGCCCGCTGCTCGAGGACGTGAACTTCTCCGGCGCCAAGGGCGTGCTGGTGAATATCACCGCCGGCATGGACCTGACCATCGGCGAACTGGAGGAGGTGGGCGGCTCCATCGAGGCCTTCACGGACGAGAACGCCACGGTGGTGGTGGGCACGGTGCTCGACCCGTCCATGAACGGCGAGGTGCGGGTCACGGTGGTGGCCACGGGACTCGGACGCGCGGTCCAGACCCAGCAGAAGCCTGCTGTGCAGAAGCCGGCAGCGAAGCCCAAGCAGGAGGAAGTTCAGCAGGCACCCATGATCCAGGTGGTCAAGGCCACGGGCACTGACGGCAACCCGGACTGGCGGCGCCTGGAGCGGCCGACGTTTGAACGACGCCAGCGGGACGGCGAGGGGCCGGATCTCCAGAACCAGGACTATCTGGATATCCCGGCGTTTTTGCGGCGCCAGGCGGACTGACCGGACACCCCCGCAGGGTCCGAAACCTTGTTCGGGTGCGGGGGTCTGTGATAACGTACACGGTCGCCGTGGGTGCGGCAGGGGCGGTTTTGGCCCTTGCGCGCTGGGACCTCCGGCCTTAACAGCCAGGGTTGACGGGCCCCATCGAATGCTGAAACAGCGCACGCTCAAGAACTGCATCCGGGCCACGGGCGTGGGTCTGCACACCGGCGAGAAGGTCTACATGACCCTCCGCCCGGCGACCCCTAATACCGGCATCATCTTCCGCCGCGTCGATCTCGAGCAACCCGTCGAGGTGCATGCCAACGCGCTCAACGTCGGTGACACGATGCTCGGCACTACCATCATGAACGGCGACGTGCGCGTCTCCACAGTGGAGCACCTCCTGTCCGCGCTCGCGGGCCTCGGCATAGACAATGCCTACGTGGACCTGTCCGCGCCTGAAGTCCCGATCATGGACGGCAGCGCCGGTCCTTTCGTGTTCCTGCTGCAGTCCGCCGGCATCGAGGAACAGAACGCACACAAGCGCTTCATCCGCATCAAGAAGCCGGTGGAGGTACATGAAGGCGACAAGTGGGCGCGCTTCGATCCCTTCGACGGCTTCAAGGTCAGTTTCCAGATCGACTTCGATCACCCCATCTTCAAGAAGCATACGCAGACGGCGACCGTGGACTTCTCCACCACTTCCTTCGTCAAGGAAGTGAGCCGCGCGCGCACTTTCGGTTTCATGCGCGACATCGAGATGTTGCGCCAGAAGCACCTGACGCTGGGCGCCTCGTTGGACAACGCCATCGCGCTGGACGACTACCGCATCCTCAACGAAGACGGGCTGCGCTACGAAGACGAATTCGTCAAACACAAGATCCTGGATTCTATCGGCGACCTTTACCTGCTGGGTCACAGCCTGATCGGCGCCTTCAGCGCCTACAAGTCGGGCCATGGTCTCAACAACGCCCTGCTGCGCGCGCTCATTGCGCAACAGGAAACCTGGGAAGAGGTCACCTACGACGACGCAGCGAAGGCGCCCATCTCATACTTGGCGCCCGCCCACGCATTCTGAATTGATTGAAAAAGGCCGCCCATGGCCTTTTTCTGCTCGCCCGGCGCGGAATGAATCTGCGCCTCGCTCCGAAAGTCGAACGCAGGATCGTTTGATTTTCGGCTCCGCTCCAGGCGGCGCGAGAGCAGGGCGGGATTGTTTTAGGTATGCGGCGGCTTGCTGCCGGCGAGACGCCTGAGGGCTTCCGCCAGGAGCCGGTCATCGATGCCGGCGGCGGTGCTCGCGAGGAGTCGTTGCGTGTCCGCGGAGAGGATCTTCGGCGCCGGCTTCGGTGGAACGCCCGGCAGGGGGTCCGGCAGGACCTTGAAGCGCAGCGTGCGGCAGGGTTCGTTTAAGGTTTTTTGCACCGCCGCCAGGAGTTCCTGGTGTCGGTAGCGGAGAGCGGTGGTCCAGGCGCCGCTGTCCATGAACAAGGTAAGGCTGCCGTCCTTGAGGTCGGCGCCCAGACAATGAGCTGCAGCGTCCGCGGGCAGGAAGCGGAGCAGGCGACGCCGCAGGGCCTCGAGGCGTTGCGCTTCCGCCGTCAGGGCCGCCAGTTGAGGGCCCCGGACGGAGAGGACTTCGGCGAGGGATGAAGGTTTTTTGCCAGCCATGCTTATAGTAAGCATAGCCAAGTTGGTCGTCGAACAGCACGGGGTTATCGGATGAAGTTGATCGTTTTCACTCGCTTCGGGCACTCGCGTCATGTGAACCTCGGCCATCCCCTGGTTTGGGGCGGCTTCGCTTTGCTGTCCATGCTCGTCTTCGCCGGGCTATTTTCCGCCGGATACTACACCGCCGCCCACATCGCCGCCGTGCGCGAGGCGGCGGATCCCGTGCGCGTCGAACTCAAGGCCCAGGCCGAGGAAATCGCCCGCACCAAGCGCGATGCCCAGGCGGACGTGGACGCCCTGTCCGGCAAGGTAGCGGAACTGCAGGCCCACATCATGCGCTTGGACGCCATGGGCGCCCAGCTCACCACCATGGCGGGCTTGAAGCGCGGCGAATTTAATTTCGGCACCCCGCCCGCCGAGGGTGGCCCCGAGGACCTGGGCCCGGTGCAGCACACGGAAATGCCCAATTTCCTCGTCGCCCTGGACCAGCTCTCCATCGAGGTGCAGGACCGTGAGCAGAAGCTCGGGGTACTTGAAAACCTGTTCCTCAACCGCAATGTACAACTGGCGGCCCAGCCCGCCGGCCCCCCCGTAAGCGGCGGCTACATCTCGTCCACGTTCGGGATGCGCATCGACCCCTTCACCGGCGACGTCTCCATGCACAGCGGTATGGATTTCGCGGGGAGCGAAGGTGAAGCGGTGGAAGCGGTGGCAGCGGGGGTGGTGACCTGGGCCGGGGACCGTTCCGGTTACGGCAACCTGGTGGAGATCGACCACGGCAACGGCTATGCCACGCGCTACGGTCACAACGAGACGCTCCTCGTGCACGTGGGCGAGATCGTCAAGAAAGGGCAGGAGATCGCACTCATGGGTTCCACCGGTCGTTCCACCGGTCCCCACGTGCACTTTGAAGTCCTTTACAATGGCGTGGCGGTGGATCCAGCGAAGTTTGTCAAGGCCGCCGGCGCGTCGCGAGTGGCCGTGCTCCCCCAGAACTTGGACTGAATCCGTCTCCCGCACCGGCCGGAGGCCGGCCGGGCAACTCCCCGAAGTTTGCGTATCCGGTACGGCGTATGACACGCCGCTGCGGTTCCGCGCGCGGGGTGTGAACAAGGTACAAGCATGACCGCGGCTCGATGCCGCGGCGGATAACTAAAGAGCGATTATGGTAGCGAGCATATTCAGGAAGATCTTTGGTAGCCGCAACGATCGGCTGGTGCGCGGTATGCGGCGCGAGGCGCAAAAGGTCAACGCGCTCGAGCCCAGCGCTCAGGCCTTGAGCGATGAGGCACTGAAGGCCAAGACCATCGAGTTCCGCCAGCGCCACGAGGCGGGTGAATCCCTGGACACGCTCCTGCCGGAAGCCTTCGCCTGCGTGCGCGAAGCCGCACGCAGGCGCCTGGGAATGCGGCACTTTGACGTGCAGCT
>DATGHI010000049.1:0-7510 GCA_035308065.1 Gammaproteobacteria bacterium
TCAAGAACCATCCGAGCGTGAAGCCGTTGCTGGAAGGAGGCGAGATCCTTTCCGCCGGGGCCCGCTCGCTGATTGAAGGGGGTTTGCAATCACTCCCGAAACTGGAGATGCCGGGTGCCCTATTGGTGGGCGACGCCGCCGGCACCTTGAACGTGCCCAAGATCAAGGGCGTGCACCTCGCCATGCGCTCCGGCATGCTCGCCGCCGAGCATCTCGCGGAACGCGGCAGCAGCGAGGGCTTCGACGCCCGCTGGCGCAAGTCACCTTCCGCGAATGAGCTGTATAGGGTGCGGAACATCCGTCCCGGCTTCCGTTGGGGCCTGTGGCTTGGACTCATCAATGCGGCGCACGAGACCGTCCACTTGGGCTTCCTGCCCAGAACCCTCAAGAACCATGCGGATTGGTCCAGCCTGAAGAAGAAAGGCGATAGCGAGGCCCGCACCGACTACCTGGAACGCACCTTGCCGCCCCGGGACCGCCTCGCCTCGGTGTACTTCGCCGCCACCTCCCACGACGAACACCAGCCGGCGCACCTCAAAGTTTCCGACATGAACATCTGCGCCACTAAGTGCGCGGAAGAGTTCGGCAACCCCTGCACCCGCTTCTGCCCCGCCCAGGTCTATGAGATGGTGGATGACGGTGCCGGCAAGAAGCGCCTGCAGATCAACGCCGCCAACTGCGTGCACTGCAAGGCCTGCGACATCAAAGATCCATATGAAATAATTACTTGGACCACTCCAGAAGGTGGATCCGGACCGAATTACCAGAATCTGTGATCAAGGATCATCGATGAAGATTCTCGTCGGCATCAAACGCGTGGTGGACTTCAACGTCCGCATCCAGGTGAAGAAAGACGGCTCCGGCGTCGAATTGGGGGGCGTGAAGCTCTCCATCAATCCCTTCGACGAGATCGCCCTGGAGGAAGCCCTGCGCATCCGCGAGAAGGGCGTGCAGGCCGAAGTGGTGGCCGTGAGCATCGGTCCCACAGATGTACAGCAGCAGTTGCGCACGGCGCTGGCCATGGGCGCCGACCGGGCGATATTGGTGGAGACCGCCGATGCCGTGCAGCCTTTGATGGCAGCGCGCATCTTCCACGAACTCGCGAAGCGCGAGAGCGCGGACCTGGTGATCCTTGGCAAGCAGGCCATCGACGACGACTGCAACCAGACCGGCCAGATGCTGGCGGCCCTCTGGGACCGGCCCCAGGCGACGTTCGCTTCCTCGGTGGAACTCAAGGACAAGACGCTCAGGGTCACCCGCGAGGTGGATGCGGGCCTCGAGGTGCTGGACGTGGACCTGCCCGCCGTGATCACCACCGATCTGCGTCTCAACACGCCGCGCTTCGTGAAGATGCCGGACATCATGAAGGCGAAAGCCAAGCCGCTCGCCGTCTTGAAGCTCGCGGAACTGGGCGTCGCGGCGGCTCCCACTCTGCAACAGGTCTCCTATGCTCCACCCGCCCATCGCAGCGGCGGACACAAAGTGGATTCGGTGCAGGCGCTCATCAAGGAACTCCAGAATCGAGGAGTCCTGTCATGAGCAAGATATTAGTTGTGGCCGAGCACGACGGCGAGAAGCTGAACAGCAGCACCGCCCGGGCCGTGAGCTGCGCACTCGCCATCGGCAGCGATATCGATGTAGCGGTGTTCGCCGCCGACGGCAAAGCCGTATGCGATTCCGCCGCGAAGTTGAAAGGTGTCAAGAAAGTGCTGCGCGTGGCGCGCGCTGAGAACGGCAAGCCCCTGGCGGCCGTACTGGCGCCCCAGATCGCGAAGCTCGCCGCGGGCTACAGTCACGTGCTCGCCCCCTCCACCACCTTCGGCAAGGACGTGCTGCCCCGGGCCGCGGCCCTGCTCGGAGCGCCCCTGGTGAGCGACGTCATGAAGGTGATCGATGCCTTGACCTTCGAGCGGCCCATCTACGCCGGCAATGCCATCGTCACCGTGAAGGCCCCCGAGAAGCCCTGCGTGGTGGCCACGGTGCGCACCGCCTCCTGGCCTTTGGTTCCTGAGGGCGGCAATGCCGCCGTCGTAGATACCCAAGTTGAGACGGCACTGCCCGCCCACAGCCGCTACGTGGAACTGAAGAAGGACGTCTCCGACCGTCCGGACCTGCAATCCGCGTCCCGAGTGGTGTCCGGCGGACGCGGCGTGGGCAGTAAGGAGAACTTCGCCATCGTCTACAAGCTCGCTGACAAGCTCGGCGCCGCCGTGGGCGCCTCCCGCGCCGCGGTGGATGCGGGCTTCGTGCCCAACGACCTGCAGGTGGGCCAGACCGGAAAGATCATCGCCCCGGAGCTGTACATCGCCGTGGGCATCTCCGGCGCCATCCAGCACATCACCGGCATCAAGGACGCGCGCACCATCGTCGCCATCAACCGCGACCCGGACGCGCCCATCTTCCAGGTGGCGGACATCGGTCTCGTGGGCGACCTGTTCCAGCTCCTGCCGGAGCTGGAGAAGGAACTGGAAAAGCTCTAAATCCGCCCGCCGGGCCGGGAACCAAGCCTCCGGGTCACTGTCATAATCCCCCACCAGAACCCGCTGCGAAGACGGCGGCCCGACAGAATCCATCCACGAGGGTATCCCATGAAACTGTTCCGACTGCTGCCGGCCGTAATGCTGGCCATTGCACTGCCGGCCCTGGCCGACGACGCCCCTAAGGGCGACGACAGTGCGGCCAAGCCCAACGAAACCTACACCAAGCCCCAGCTCTCCGTGACCTCCGGGTCCGTGAGCGTCGGCGGCGAGAAGATCAGCTACAAGGCCAACACCGGCACGCTGATCCTCAAGAACGACAAGGACGAGCCCACCGTCAGCATGTTCTATGTCTATTACGCCAAGGACGGAGCCAACCCGGCCAACCGGCCTGTGACCTTCTTCTTCAACGGCGGCCCCGGTTCCTCCACCGTCTGGCTGCACATGGGCGCCTTCGGTCCGCAGCGCGTGCGCACCGCGGACGACACCCACACCCCGGGCGCGCCCTATACCCTCGCCAACAACGACGACAGCCTGCTGGACGTCACCGACGAGGTGTTCATCGACGCTCCGGGCACCGGCTTCAGCCGCGTGCTGGACAAGGACCTGGGCGGCAAGGGCGATCCCAAGGACTTCTACGGCGTGGACCAGGACGGCAAGGCATTCTCCGCCTTCATCCAGCAGTTCCTCTCCAAGTACGACCGCTGGAACTCGCCCAAGTACGTCTTCGGCGAGAGCTACGGCACCATCCGCGGCCCGGTGCTGGCGCTGGATCTCGAGAACGCCTCGGTGGACCTGAACGGCCTGATCCTGCTCTCGGCCATCCCCAACACCGAGATCAGCCCGGACGGCGACGGCCTCAACCCGGCCATCGACATCCCCTATGCGCTGGTGCTGCCGACCCAGGCCGCCACCGCCTGGTACCACGACAAGATCCCGAACAAGCCCGCGAAGCTCGAGGACTTCCTGGCCCAGGTGGAGAAGTTCGCCATGGGCGACTACCTGACCGCGCTGAACGCCGGTTCGACCCTGGACCCGGCGGTGAAGAAGCAGATCGCCGAGAAGCTCTCGTCCTACACCGGCCTGTCGGCTGACTACTGGATGAAGGCCAACCTACGCGTCACCGGCGGCCAGTTCGAGCACGAGCTCATGCGCGATTCCGACCAGTTGGCCGGCCGCCTCGACGGCCGCTTCGCCGGCTACGCCCTGGACCCCCTGGGCGAGCAGGCCGAGTACGATCCGCAGTCCTCCGCCATCAGCTCCGCCTACGTGTCGCTGTTCAACGAGTACGTGCGCAAGACGCTGAACTACGGCCAGGATCAGTCCTACATCCCGCTGAGCTTCGAGGTGAACGGCAAGTGGGACTACAAGCACCAGAACCCGTTCGGCCAGGCGTTCCCTGGCGCCACCAACGTGCTGCCGGATCTCGCCATCGCCATGGGCCAGAACCCGACCATGAAGGTGATGCTGAACGGCGGTTACTACGACCTGGCTACGGCCTTCTACGCCGCCCAGTTCCAGATGCAGCACCTGCCCATGGACGACAAGCTGCAGGCCAACATCACCTACGCCTGGTATCCCTCCGGGCACATGGTGTACGCCAACGAGGCCTCTGCGAAGGCCATCCACGACAACGTGGCGAAGTTCATCAACGCCTCACACAAGTAACAGTTCCGAGACCAGTGCTCTTGAAGGGCCGCCGCAAGGCGGCCCTTCTTTTTGTACATATCGGCGCAAAACGCTGACTCACGGGGCGGGGCTTTCACCGGTGACCGCGTTACTCGCCTCGCGCAATTCAACCATGCGCGCAAACGCTTCAATGATTCCGTCAACAAGCTGCACGAGCTCTTTCAAGGTCTCGATAAGCGGCTGACCGGCAAGTGGACCGTCTAGAAATTCGTGGCTATTCGACCCGCTTGCAGAGATAGGTGGGTTAGGGCCTTCATCCAACCTATAAGAGAAGTTCAAGTCCTTAGTGACGCGCCGCGTAACGATGATGGCGGTGTGCTTGTCCCGAATGTCAAGATCGTGGATAGCTCTCAACATCTTGTTTCCCCCTTTATATGGCTCAAATTTCTCAAGAAGGGCAACCGCATCTTTGCCCGCTCTGTCGAAATTCTTGTTTTTTATCTGCTCTGGGAGCTTATCTTTCGAGTCAGCGAAGGGGAAATATACTTTTTTGTCACTCTCACCATTGATCCTGGTTAATTCTGAGGCCATCAAATCGAGTGCTGTACGCATGTTGTGGATGGCATCGCCAAGCGCTGCAAGCACCTGAGGCTCAATCTCTTTGAAGTGAAATTCGATTGCTCCTTTCCCGCTAAATCTCGCGCTAATCGGATTGCTAGAGTCATATGCCTGCAATCCAGCTTCGACCTCGTCAATAAACTGGAGCGCTCTACTTAGCTTGACCTTCGACGCGCGGAATAAATTTTCCATATCCACCTCATTTAGACTTATCCTTGCTGAATAATCTACCCCCGTAGCGCGTGCCGAGCACTGGACTGAGCAAGGCAAGCCCCGGAGGGGCGAAGGTGAGCCGCATGGCAGCGAACGCCGTGCTTCACGGCCGGGCACACCGCCCTCTTGAATAGCCGCCGAAGGCGGTCCTTCCTTTTTGCCCGGGCCTCCAAACCTGAGATAATTCTCGCCCCTCTAGCTAGCTTGGTAGCCAGTGTCCATGTCCGAACCCCTCTGGACCCCCAGCCCCGAGCGCATCCGCCAGGCCAATATCACCCGCTTCCTGGACCACGTGCGGCGCGAGTGCGATCCCCAGGTGACGACCCAAAAGGCCCTGTACGAATGGTCAGTGGCCCATCCGGACAAGTTCTGGCCAGAGGTCTGGGCCTTCTGTGGCGTCAAGGCTGGCAAGCCCTGGGAACAGGTGCTCACGGATGGCGACAAGATGCCCGGCGCCAAGTGGTTCACCGGCAGCCGGCTCAACTTCGCCGAGAACCTGCTGCGCTACCGCGACGACCACCCGGCGCTGGTGTTCCGCGGCGAGAACGGCGAACGCGTGTCGCTCACCTATAGGGATCTTTATCGCCAGGTGGCGGGCCTGGCCGACGCCCTGCGCAAAACCGGCGTCAAGAGCGGCGACCGGGTGGCGGGCTTCATGCCCAACCGCCACGAGACGGTCATCGGCATGCTCGCCGCCACCAGCATCGGCGCCGTCTGGTCCTCCTGTTCGCCGGACTTCGGCATCAACGGCGTGCTGGACCGCTTCGGCCAGATCGAGCCCAAGGTGCTCATCACCACTGACGGCTACCACTACGGAAAGAAGGTCATCGACTCCCTGGAGCGCATCCGCGGCATCCTGGAGAAGCTGCCCACTGTACTGCGCGTGGTGGTGGCGCCCTACGCGAACCCCAAGCCGGACCTCTCCTCCATCCCGCGTGCCGTGCTCTGGTCCGACTACCTCACTGACGCGACCGAGGTGCGGTTCGAGCAGCTGCCCTTCGACCATCCCGTCTACATCATGTATTCCTCCGGCACCACGGGCGTACCGAAGTGCATCGTCCACGGCGCCGGTGGTACGCTGCTGCAGCACCTGAAGGAACTGGCGCTGCACACGGACCTGAAACGCGAGGACGTGATCTTCTACTTCACTACCTGCGGCTGGATGATGTGGAACTGGTTGGTGTCGGGTCTCGCCGTGGGCGCCACGGTGCTGCTCTACGACGGCTCGCCTTTCCATCCCACCAACGACACCCTCTGGAAGATCGCCGAAGAGGAAGGCATCTGTATCTTCGGCACCAGCGCCAAATACCTCGCCGCCGCCGAGAAGTTCGGCGTCAAGCCGCGCACCAAGTACCCGCTCGCCCGGCTGCGCACCATCACCTCCACCGGCTCGCCACTCCTGCCCGAGAACTCCGAGTATGTCTACCGCGAGGTGAAGCAGGACGTGTGCCTGTGCTCCATCTCCGGCGGCACGGACATCGTCTCCTGCTTCGGCCTCGGCAACCCCACGCTGCCGGTCTATCCCGGCGAGCTGCAGTGCCGCGGCCTCGGCATGGCCGTGGAGATCTGGGACGAGGACGGCAAGCCGCTCAAGGCCAAGCCCGGCGAACTCGTGTGCGTGAAGCCCTTCCCCTCCATGCCGGTGTTCTTCTGGAACGATCCGGAGGGGAAGAAGTACCACGAGGCCTATTTCGAGCAATACCCCAACGTCTGGCGCCACGGCGACTGGGCGGAACTCACCGAGCACGACGGCCTCGTCATCTACGGCCGCTCGGATGCCACCCTCAACCCCGGCGGCGTGCGTATCGGCACCGCCGAGATCTACCGCCAGGTGGAGAAGCTGCCGGAGATCGTCGAGAGCCTGGTGGTGGGCCAGGACTGGCGCGGCGACATCCGCGTGGTGCTGTTCGTGCGCCTGCGGGAGGGCGTGCAGCTGGACGACCCGCTGCGCGAGCGCATCCGCAACACCATCAAGGAAAACACCACGCCGCGCCACGTGCCGGGCAAGATCATCGCCGTGCCGGACATCCCGCGCACCATCAGCGGCAAGATCACCGAGCTCGCGGTACGCAACGTGATCCACGGCAAGCCGGTGAAGAACACCGATGCCCTCGCCAATCCCCAGGCGCTGGACTACTACCGCAACCTGCCCGAACTCGCCCGCTGAGCGCATGCACGAGGCCCCCACGCCCGAGACACCGCGCCAGCGCTACGAGCGGGAGCTCGTGCGCTGTGGATTCCAGCGGGACCCGGCCCAGGAACGGGCCGTGGCGGCTTTCGATCAGCTCCAGGCGCGGCTGCTCGCCGCGCCGGCGCCGACCTGGTGGCAAAGGCTCCTAAACCGCGAGCCGCCGCCGGTGAAGGGCCTGTACCTCTGGGGCGGCGTCGGCCGCGGCAAAACCTGGCTCATGGACAGCTTCTTCGAGACCCTGCCGCTCGAGGAGAAGCTCAGGCTGCACTTCCACCGTTTCATGCACGAAGTGCACGCCGAGCTCAAGAAGCACCCTGACGAGAGTGATCCCCTGCTTGAGGTCGCCGTCCATTTCCGCGACCGCGCCCGGGTCATCTGCTTC
>DATGHI010000050.1:0-2607 GCA_035308065.1 Gammaproteobacteria bacterium
CACAGGGTGCAGTCGATGCATTCCTCGGGGTCGATCACCAGGAAATTCGGTCCTTCGTGGAAGCAATCCACGGGGCAGACCTCAACGCAGTCGGTGTATTTGCACTTGATGCAGCTTTCCGTGACCACGAATGTCATGACGATGCTCCGTTCCCAAGCCTCTGGCGGGGATTCTGCCACAAGCCCACGGCCCAGGGGGAACAGGCTCAGTGGATGGGCTTCTCCCAGGTAGTGATGTGGAAGCCAAAGGCGCCGCGGCGCCGGTCTTCGAGGTAGCGCTCCAGGGTGAAACGCACGCTGGGGAAGGCGAGCGAATCCCAGGGGATGGCCTGGTCGCCCACGAGCGCGGTCTCCAGGCTCTCGGCTCCGGGCGCGTGGCGCCCGTCCTTGAGACGCGCCCGGAACATGAGATGCACCTGGTCCACGTGGGGCACGTTCACCAGGGCGAAAGGCACCAGGTCCACCGCTTCCGCCAGGGCTTCCTCGGCGGTCTCGCGGGCCGCGGCCTGGTCGGTGGTCTCGCCGTTCTCCATGAAACCCGCCGGCAGGGTCCAAAATCCCTTGCGCGGGTCGATGGCGCGCTTGCAAAGCAGGATGCGCCCCTGCCACTCGGCCACGCAGCCCGTGACCATGCGGGGATTCTGGTAATGGATGGTGCCGCATGCCTCACAGACGAAACGCGCCAAGTGGTCGCCGGGGGGGATGGTCACCACCAGAGCAGAACCACAGTTGCTACAGAACTTCATATTTTAGGAATACGGGGATATTTGGTGCCCGGAGAGGGAATCGAACCCACACTCCTTTAAAGGGAACGGGATTTTGAGTCCCGCGCGTCTACCAGTTCCGCCATCCGGGCAAGGGGCGCACAGTATAGGGAAATCTGCTTCGCCCCGAAACTTTTTAACCCTTTTTGCGACCTTTTGGCCTTCCGGAGCATCCTAGTAGGCATGAGCAGCCGCTTCGACCACAGCGTCTCGGACCTATTACTGGACCGGGCGCGGGAGGGAGACCGCACCGCCCAAGCGGAGCTGTTCGCCGCCTATGGCCGGGCGGTATTCGGCCTGGCGCGCCGCATGCTGGGACGCGCCGATCTGGCGGAGGACGCCCTGCAGGACACCTTCGTGGAGGTATTGCGTGGACTCCCGGACTTCCGCGGCGAAGCGCCGGTGGGTATGTGGATACGCCGCATCGCGGTGAACAAGTGCCTGATGCACGTGCGCTCCGCTTGGCACCGCTACCGGCTGCCGATGGATGCCGGCGGCGAGGCGACCCCGGCGGAGGATTGGCTCATGGCGGACGAGACGTCGCCGGAACTGGGTCTGGATCTGGAGAAGGCGCTGGACTCCCTCCCGGCGGAGGCGCGGGCGGTGGTCTGGCTCCACGACGTGGAGGGCTACACCCACGTGGAGATCGCGAGGCTCATGAACGCGAGCCCGAGTTTTTCGAAATCGCAGTTGGCGCGCGCCTACGTGCGCCTGCGGCAATGGGCCGGAGGGTCCAAAGAGGTGCAACCATGCATGCCAGCCTTGAACAACTGATCGGCCTGCGCGACGAGGAGCCGGTGGCGATGGAGGTGCAACAGCACGTCCGTGGCTGCAACCGCTGCGCCCGCACCCTGAACGAACTGGTCGCCATGCGCGAGGGCCTCGCGGCGCTGGCCGAACCGCTGCCGCCGCCCGGAGCCTGGAATCGGATCGTCGCGGCGGCGGAGGCGAGCGGCAAGTCCGCCCGCCGCCGCTGGCTGCCGGCGGCGGGCGTGAGCCTGGTGGCGTCGGTGGCGGTAGCCGTGTTCCTGATCAATGCCCGGCTGCTGGCGCCAACAGCGGCCGTGCCCGCCGCTGTGACCACCACCGCCAGCAGCGCGCCTGCGGACGTCGGGCAGCTCATGGCCGAGTCCCAATACCTGGAGCACGCGGTGCTCAACATGAACGACAACGCGGACAGCATGGCGGTGAGCGCCGGCACGGCGAGCACCGTCGCGGCCCTCGAAGATCGCATCGCGCTCGTGGATTACGAGATCAACAACACGCCGGCGCGTGGCGCAAGCGATCCCAAGCTGGCGCAGCTGTGGAAACAGCGCGTCGACCTGTTGCAATCCCTGGCAGCGATGCGCTACGCCCAGGTGACGAGCAGCGGCATATGAACCATCGAACGAGGTGCGACATGAAGAAGTGGCAGACGATCATCCTGGCGGCGGTGCTGACCGGCATGCCGCTCCTGGCCTCCGCCGCGGACGGCCCGGCGCCCGCACCCACCGCGCAGCCGGCGCCCGGGGCGACACCGGCTCCTGACGCCAAGAGCCAGGAGCAGCTGGAGCAGGAACTGGAGCAGGCGCGGCAGAAGCTGCAGGAGGCCGCGCGTCAGGTGGCGGAACTCTCCATGCAGCTCAACGGCGACACCGAACGGAACATCACGGTGATGCGCGACCGCATGGAGCAGCTGCAACACCGGGGCATCCTGGGTGTGGACCTGAACGACGACGAAAACAGCAAGTCCTCCGGCGCGGTGCTCTCGGGCATCTCCCCGGGCGGTCCTGCGGACAAGGCGGGACTGCGCGCCGGCGACGTGATCACCTCCATCAATGGCACGGCCTTCAAGGCCGCGGGTG